>JAYTTC010000529.1:0-4642 GCA_043745255.1 Verrucomicrobiales bacterium | reverse complement strand
GCTCTGGCTCTATTCCGAGACCGGGACCTTGCTCTTCTACAATCAAGGTGCCGGATGTCTGGAATCCGGAGCGGTGGCCACCTTGGTGGGCAAAACCCTGGCGGGCGGAATGGTGCTGAGCACCGCGATTTCTCTTCTGATCTTTTGCGGTGCCGTCGGAAAATCAGGTCAAGTGCCGCTGCATGTTTGGCTCCCCGACGCCATGGAAGGTCCGACTCCGGTCAGCGCGCTCATTCACGCGGCGACCATGGTGGCGGCCGGTGTTTTCCTCATGGCGCGAGTGTATCCGATTGTGGCGGCGACCCCGACGGCCGGGTCCGTATCCTTCGCGCTTCAGGCGATGGCGTGGACTGGAGCTATCACCGCTTTGTTCGCGGCCTTGATAGCTGCGGCGCAGACTGACATAAAACGCATCCTCGCCTACTCCACTGTCTCTCAGCTCGGTTTCATGTTCCTGGGTCTTGCGACCGGAGGTGTGGCCGTGGGCATGTTCCATCTCATGACGCACGCTTTCTTCAAGGCGCTGCTTTTCCTGGGAGCAGGTTCTGTGATCCATGCCTGTGGTGGGGAGCAGGACATTCGGAAAATGGGCGGTCTCGGCAAGAAGATGCCCATCACTTTCGCCACCTATGCTGTGGGAATGATGGCCCTCTCGGGCGTTCCGTTTCTCTTCTCCGGGTTCTGGAGCAAAGACGAGATTCTGCATGCCGCCGTCCTCTGGGGTCCTACAAAATGGCCCTTCGTCCTTGCCGCCTCGGCGGCGGTGCTCACGGCGTTCTACATGATGCGTCAGGTGATTTACGTTTTCTTCGGTTCCTATCGCGCAGCTGAGGTACCTCCGTCCGTGGTCAGCGAGGTGAGTTCCGCGAGCCTCGGACTGACCGAGGTGCATGAGAGTCCCTGGGTCATGACCTTCCCGCTTTCTGTTCTGGCGGTGGGAACTGTGCTTCTAGGGGTGCTCGGAACACCGGTGTGGCCCTGGTTCCACGCCTTCCTGAGTGGCCATGCGGCGGAATTCAATCCGACTGTTTCTTTGGGAGTGCTGCTGGTGATGCTTTTCTCCATCGGATTGGTGACCCTTGGCTTCGGTTTGGCTTGGCGTGTCTATCGACGTCAGCCGATTCACTCGGCTTTTGAACTCGATCCTCTGGAGCGGTGGAAACCTGATTGGTTTGCTGTTCTTCGCGGGCGTTTTTTCATCGATGAGCTTTACGAGATTTCATTCATCCGGTGGCACGCGGGCTGTGCGCGTTTTGGAGACTGGCTGGATCGCCAAGCTTGGGCAGGAGTTTCGCGCAGCGTGTCGCTGGCGTTGCTGGCCCTGGCATGGGTCGGGCGATTGATGGACGAATTCGCGGTCAACTTGGGATTTGACCAAGCCTGCGAAGGAGTCCGCTCCTCCAGTCGATGGCTCTCGTGGCTCCACACCGGGCAGATCCAAACCTATCTACGGGCTTTGAGCCTGGGATTGGCGGTTCTCGCGTTTTATCTGATTTGGAAATAGCGCTGCTCCAAAACGATGCTTCCCTATCTCACCATTCTGACGCTGCTCCCACTCGTGGGTGGCGTGGTGTTGGTAGGATTGGATGCCAAGCCATCGACTCTCCCGCGTTGGCTCGCTCTGCTCTTCCACGCGCTGAGCCTGATGGTCGCTTTGGTGATTCTCGGCCTCTTCGACACGCATGTCGGAGGGATGCAGTTGGTGGAGCAGGGGAGTTGGATTCCATCGATTCGAGTGGAATACCACCTAGGCATCGACGGGCTTGGGCTCCTGATGATCCTGCTCACGGCGCTGGTAGTTCCTTTCGCCGCGTTGCTCTCCCCGCAGCAACCGAAACAGTCCCGACTTTACTATGGCCTGCTGCTCTTCCTTCAGTCGGGGCTCTTTGGCGCGTTTACCTCGCTGAACTTCGTGCATTGGTTTCTCTATTGGGAGCTCAGCCTGATCCCTGCCTATTTCCTGATCAACCTCTGGGGTGGCCCTCGACGCGGTGAGGCCGCGCGCGGTTTCTTCATCTACACCATGGTGGGAAGCGTCACACTTCTGCTCTCGTTTCTGGGGATGTTCATCGCGACGGGCACCTTCGATTTTGCCCAGCTGTCGGCCGCGGGACGCGGGCTTGATGGAGGGCTTGCGGCGATCTTCAATATCAAGTTGCAGTGGTACTCTTTGTCTACTCGCGCGCTTGGTTTGGTTCTGTTTGCCGGGGTGTTTCTCGGCTTCGCGGTGAAGGTGCCCATCTGGCCGTTCCACACCTGGCTGCCACTGGCGTACTCCGAAGCGCCGACCCCAGTGGCGATGGTGCTCACCGGGGCGATGTCGAAGCTTGGCCTCTACGGACTGATCCGAATCGTGCTTCCGATATTCCCGGATCAAATCCGATGGATCCAAACCCCGCTTCTTTGGCTCGCAGTGGCCTCGATCGTGATGAGTGCTCTCACCGCCTTCGCCCAGCGTGATCTGAAACGACTCCTTGGGTATCTCTCCATCAGCCATCTTGGGTATTGCTCGCTCGGGATTCTGTCGTCCGCTCAGATCACCGCGGGTGATCCGCGCTGGGTGACCGAAAAGTCGGCCGCACTCACCGGCGTGATGCTGCAGATGTTCAACCATGGCATCATCGCCTCGACCCTCTTCGGCATGGTTGGCTGGCTTGAACAGCGAAGTGGGGGAAGGCGCGGACTTGATGACTTTGGCGGGCTTCGTCAAGTGGCACCGGTATTTTGCGGACTGATGGGGATCGCGTTGTTCGCGTCGCTTGGGTTGCCGGGATTGAGTGGATTCGTGGGCGAGTTCCTGATTTTTAAGGGAGCGCTGGCATTGTCCTCCTGGGCGGCCGTTCTTTCCTCGGTCGGGTTGCTGGTGACCGCGATTTTTCTGCTCACGGTGGCGCAACGAATCTGGCACGGGCCGTTGTCTCCGGCTCGCGCGGGATTCTCGGATTTGACGGTCTGTGAGCGTGTGTCCGTGGCCCCGGCCCTTCTCCTGATGCTGGTCCTTGGTGTCTATCCGCAGTTCGTGCTGGCGTGGATCAATCCGACGGTGATGGAGATGCTCGAGCGTTTGAATCAATGAACTGAATCCTGATGGTCAGCTGGCCCCTATACATTTGCCTTCTCGGAGCGGTCGTGCAGCTCGTGCTACCGGCCGAGGACGCGCGCCCTGCGCGGGGCATGGCGTTGTTCACCGCGCTGGCTGCATTGGCGTTTGGGTTTGTGGGTGCTCTGCAGATATCTGCGGTCGGCACCCCCGTCACGCTGACGAGACTTCCTTGGATTCCCGGCCTTGGAGTGGAGTATTTCCTCGCGGTCGACGGCATTAGTCTGACGCTGGTCGTCCTTACTGGCGTGGCGGCCGTGGTGGGAGTCTTGTTCTCGTGGAACGTGGAGCATCGTCCCACTGAATTTTTCGCCCTGTATTTTCTGCTTCTTGCCGGGTGCTTCGGGGTGTTTCTCAGCTTTGATCTATTCTTGCTCTTCGTCTTTTACGAGCTTGCGATCATCCCTAAGTACTTTCTCATCGCCATCTGGGGATCGAAGAATCGAGAGCAGGGAGCGATGAAGCTGGCCTTGTATTCGTTTGTGGGGAGTGCCCTGGTGTTGATCGGATTGATCGCGGCGTTTGTCGCGGCTGGGTCGAAGGGTTTTGATCTCGTGGAATGGGCCAAGTTCTCCTTTACCCCCTCATTTCAGTTCTGGGCGTTCCCGGCAGTCTTCCTGGGTTTTGCCGTTCTCGCGGGTCTGTGGCCCTTTCACACCTGGGCACCGGCAGGCCATTCCGCTGCACCGACGGCCGCGTCGATGCTGTTGGCGGGAGTGGTGATGAAACTGGGCGCCTATGGTGCGCTGAGGGTGGCGATCACTTTGTTTCCCGTGGGAGCGCAGGCGTGGCAGACCTGCTTCGGAACACTCGCCGCGATCGGGATCCTATATGGAGCTCTGGTCGCGCTTACCCAGCGGGATCTCAAGTATGTCATCGGTTACTCGAGTGTGAGTCATATGGGTTTCGTTCTTCTTGGACTGATGACCCTCACCACCCTCGGGCTGAGCGGCGCGGTGCTGCAGATGTTCTCGCACGGAATCATCGGCGGGCTGCTGTTCGCAGTCGCCGGCCGGATGGTCTACGACCGCACGCATACTCGTGATCTGGGTGAACTGGAGCGATTGCAACTGCACTCGGTGCTTCCATTTGCCGCAGTGACCTTCGTTCTCGCGGGATTTGCTTCGATGGGCATGCCTGGGTTCAGCGGATTCATCGCGGAGTTGAACGTGTTGCTGGGGGCCTGGAAAGTGTTCCCGAGTCTCGCGCTGGTCGCGGGTGCGGGAATTTTGGTGGGAGTGGTTTACACTCTTCGAGTGATACATCGCACATTCTTCGCGGTAGCCAGTGGCGAGGTGGAGGTCAACGAGATCGCGGTGCGGGAATTGACCCGCGCGGAAAATTCCGAATCGATCACGGTGCCGGAGCGATTTGGCGCGGTGATTCTGATCGGTCTCAGCCTCGCCTTGGGGTTGTATCCAGGGTTGCTACTCGATTGGATCCTGCCCGCACTGGCCGGACCCCTGTTCGATGGATTGCGAAAAAGCGGAGGGGGCGAATGAAGGGAGAGACCGTCTAACGTGGATTACCTTCTTCTATTCA
>JAYTTC010000528.1:0-4643 GCA_043745255.1 Verrucomicrobiales bacterium | reverse complement strand
TCCGAGTTCGATACTCAGGTCAAACAGTTCAGCGCGGAAGTCGAAAGCTCCGCCAACCCCTTTGCAACCGAGACGATTCCCGCCGTGCAGAAGGCACGGCCGAAGGAATTCGCGGTCATGGCCCATCTGGCCATGGTGCGGGCCGCAGTCGAATATAAATTGCGCGGCGAAGCGGGATTGAAGAGCGTAGTTGACCCTTACGGGCAGGCTCCCTTTAGCTTCGCCCGTTTTATCTTCGAGGGCGTGGACCGGGGATTTGAACTCACATCCGCGTACGCCGGACGTGATTTTCCAGAGGTACTCATCTTCGTCGAGAAGGACGGATCGCCGTTTAATGTGACTGGGCCCAAGGCGGGCCAGTCAGCGTCTAAATAATCCACTCCAAAACTGTGGCGTTGTATTGTGTTCAGCCTGAATCCAGCAGTTGTGATCAGCGAAACCTTGGATGCGTCGAATCTTGTCGAACGCGCCCAAGCGGGGGACACCGAAGCGTTCGGTGAAATCTGTCGGGTGTACGAAACGCGCCTGTTGCGGCAGGCCATGACGCTGTGCGGCAACACCACCCTGGCCGAAGACCTGGCGCACGATACTCTGGTCGAAGCGTGGAAATGTTTGCGCCGCTATCATGGACGCTGCCAGTTTTTCACCTGGCTGTGCGCGATTCTCCTGCATCGTTACCACAACGTCGTTCGACAGAAGCGCCCCACGCCGCTCTCATCACTCGCCGGTCATGATCAGGACGAACTCCAAAACCGTCTCGGTAAAATAGTCGATGGCGACTCGCTGCCCGATGAGGCGGCGCAGCTTCGCGAGGAGGCCGCGTTGGTCATGGAATGTCTTCAGCTGCTCCCGCCAAAGCATCAGCAGATCATTTATATGCGCTTTTACGTGAACGATTCACTCGAGGAAATTGCGGGGGCACTGGGTTGTTCGGTGGGAACGGTTAAGTCCCGGTTATTCCGTGCGCTGGACAAATTACGAGGGATGAATGCGCTCAAGTCCCAATTCGCTAACTTGAAAGTAGGAACCTTATGAAGCCTTGCTCAAACAATCGAAAACTCATCACCTGGATGGCGGTGGGCGCATTGGATGCCCGCGCTCAGCAGACGCTCCGCACTCATCTCGAGACCTGTGAGGGTTGCCAACGCTATCTGCATGAGATTTCCTTCGTGACGCAAACCCTGGCCGCGACCAAGCCGGAACCGGACATCCAGACCTCGGAATCCTTTCACCGAAAAGTAGTCGGCCGCCTCCGAGCGGGACAAGCATTGTCCTTTCGCGAGTTCGTGGCGGCGCAGCTTCGATATGTCGTCTTGCACTGGCAAGTTGCATTGCCGGTGCTCGGTGCCACCGCAGTGGTGACTTTGTCCCTCTTTGTCTGGCGTCCTCATGTTCGCCCGCCGTCTCGCGATCAGGTCGCGGTAGTAATGAACGTAAAGAGCGACCTCGATCCGACGATCTCCAATTACCGGACTGTCGCCAATCGCTCTTTGGAAAAGCTGGATGAACTGCTCACTCAACAAGGCAATCGAAATCCGTCGGCGGCTCTGATTTACACGGCCTCGACTCTGGCTCGCGCCGATGCGCCGAATTGAGTCGGCCCGACTCGTGTGAGCAAGACGAAACCGGAAAAGAAAGAACCTTCGAGCGCTCCGCCGCTATCAACGGATGCACCGGATTGAAAAAATCAGATTATTCGTTCCAAATCCCACGGCCCCGCTGGAATTGAGACTCATGACTTCGCATCCGTTTCAGTCGTCCAAGGGTGAGGGGTGAGGGGCGGGCACTACCTGGATCGGAGGGAAAATCGTCATTCCGCGATCAGCAAAGAAGTCCGCCTGCGCCTCGGGCGCGGTTTCCCAGCGCACAGACGCAGGCGGTGATGGCAAAAAAACAGCGGAACGAGCCTCGGTCGAAATGCATTCCTGCCCGGATAACTTTTGGAATACATCCCACGGCCAGATCGTTCCGCTTAAAGAGTTCGATCCCACTGCGGACGCTTGCGATACAAACCATCGAGGCAATCGAATGTTTGTCATAACTCAAAGCATCTACAGCGTCTGGATCCAGTCGGGATGTATGCTAGAGCTGTGCCAAGGACTCCGGGAATTTGGAAACTCAGCAAAGCCTCCAATAATGAAGAAACCCCGAGACCTTAAGTCGTCGGGGCTGCTATGCCTGGGTGACAATCCCCAGCGCCGAGAGCGCTCGGTGGGGTAATGACCCCAGCTGCTCTATTTGGCGGCGAGCGCTTCTTCGATCGCTTTGATCACCTCAGGAGCATCAGGGGCGGTCGGGGGCTCGAAACGCTTGACGATGTTGCCGTCCTTCCCGATGAGAAACTTGCCAAAGTTCCATTTAACATCGCCCGGAAAGGGGGACGCCGGGCCGCTCAGAGCGGTGTAGAGAGGATGTTGCGAGGCACCCTTGACGTGGAGTTTATCGAAGAGGGGGAAGCTGACCTGATACTTGGAGCTGCAGAAGGTTTTAATCTCTTCATTGCTGCCTGGCTCCTGCGATAAGAAATCGTTGCACGGAAATCCTAGGACCGTGAAGCCGCGGGCTTTGAAGGTCTGGTGAACCTGTTCGAGCGCCTTGTACTGAGGAGTGAGGCCGCACTTGGAGGCCACGTTCACTACCAGCAGAACTTTTCCTTGGTAGGACTTGAGGCTGGCCGGTTTCAGCTCGATGTCTTTGAGCGGAATGTCATAAAGATTCGAGGCTGCTTGGGAGAATGTGGTCATGGCAAAGAGTAATACGGTGAAGATGGAGAGCGGTTTCATGGGCCGAAGTATTGAGAGGTGGGGAAAATTGTCAATCGAAGCAGGAGTAATTTCAGCTGCTGAGTGTGAGGGGGGGGGATTCATGGGGCCGGTCTTTTTTGCAAGACTTCCCGCGAACTTGCCACTTGATAACCTAGAATTCTGGTTGGAAACTCTCTCTCGCAATGTTTGATGACGCTTTTTTTCGTAAGCTCTGGGTGTCGGCCATCGCTGGGATTGCAGCCTCGTCTGCCGCTGCCGCCGCAAAGATAGATTTTGAGCATCAGGTGAAGCCGATCCTGGAGTCGAGCTGCCTGAGTTGCCACGATGCAGAGCACACCAAGGGTGAGTTCCGCCTCGACTCCCAAGCGGGTGCCCTTAAGGGCGGGGAAAAGAAGGGTGCCGGCCTCCTCCCGGGCCAACCGGATAAAAGCTCCATCTACACCAGCATCATCCTGCCCCCCAAACACGACGACATCATGCCTCCCAAGGGGGATGTGCTTACCAAAGAGCAGACCGAGGTGATCAAGAGCTGGATTGAGCAGGGTGCGGAATGGCCTGCCGGTATGGGCCTTAAGAAAGTGCGGCGGGTCGAGTTCACCAAGGACATCAAGCCGCTCCTGGAGTTGAACTGTGTGCCCTGCCATCGCGAGGGTCACTACAAGGGCGGACTGCGATTGGATGTGAAGAAGTATGCCTTCGAAGGCGGAGAAAACGGAACCGGGATCGTTCCCTTCAAGCCGAAAGAGAGCAAAATCTACACCAGCACCACTCTGAAATCCGACGATGACGCACTGATGCCTCCTGCTAAGAAGGGCGGGCCGCTCTCGCAGGAGAAAATCGAACTGCTTGCAGGCTGGATTGAGCAGGGAGCTCCTTGGCCGGACGGAGTGGTGCTGGAGGGAAAGAAGGCCGACAGCGGTCCTAGTGCCAATGAAGATGAGCTGGTGAAACAGATTCACAGTTTCATCAAGGCGCAGGCCATAGCGGCCGACGCTGGAGAAATGCAGGTCTACTCCAATACCATCCCCGGTTCTCGCATCCAGTACTCGCTGGTGCCAATTCCCGCCGGACAATACACCCTCGGCAGCGCGGCAACGGAAGTTGGCCGCGGGGCGGATGAAGGCCCGCAGCTCGGCATCAAGGTCGCGCCATTTTGGATGGGCCGGTTCGAAGTGACCTGGAATGAGTTTGAATTGTTCATGTATCCGGACGAGGAGCGAAAGTTTAAGAGCGAGATCGCGACCGACCCCGCCATCGACAAAGTTTCAGACGTGGTCACCCGTCCCACCAAGCCTTACGTCGAAATGAGCTTCGGCATGGGCAAGGACGGGTTTCCCGCCATCAGCATGACCCACCACGCAGCCAACAAATACTGTGAGTGGCTGAGCGCGAAGACTGGGCATTTTTATCGTTTGCCGACCGAGGCTGAGTGGGAATACGCCTGCCGAGCCGGGACCACGACGGCCTACTCCTTTGGCGACAATGCTGAGAATATCGGCGAATACTCCTGGTACGAGAAGAACAGCCAGTTCAAGTATCAGAAAGTGGGTAAGAAAACGCCCAATCCCTGGGGTCTCTACGATATGCATGGCAATGTTGCCGAGTGGTGCCTGGATCAGTACGCACCGGACCTCACGACGCTCGCGGCTCAGGGATTACCGGATCCCTGGGTGCCGTCCAAGACGCCCTATCCGCACGTCGTCAAGGGCGGATCGTGGGACGATGATCCTCAAAAACTGCGGAGTGCTGCTCGTCGCGGTTCAAACAAGAGCTGGAAGATGCAAGATCCCCAACTGCCGAAAAGCATCTGGTATCTCACCGACGCCCAGTTTCTCGGTTTCCGAATTGTGCGTCCGCTGAAATTACCCTCTCCCGAGG
>JAYTTC010000527.1:0-4649 GCA_043745255.1 Verrucomicrobiales bacterium | reverse complement strand
AAAAATCCCTTTCACACTCGGCGGCCTCGACTTGAATACAGTGTTAAGCACTGTGCGAGCATTCTCTTCAAGCTGGATTTGGCTAAAGGAAGCCTTGCCGATGAGAACGTGCACGTTACCGGCCTTGTCTGTCTTATACTCCACACGGCCCGCCTTGACCTCTTTCACCGCTTTCGCGGTGTCTTCAGTCACGGTGCCCGTCTTCGGATTGGGCATCAGCCCTCGGGGCCCGAGAACCTTACCCAATTTGCGAACTTCGATCATGGCGTCAGGGGTGGCGATCGCGACGTCGAAATCAGTCCAGCCTTCCACGCACTTCTTAATCATGTCCTCAAAACCCACGAACTCCGCTCCGGCAGCGAGTGCAGCGTCTGCTGCCTGTCCGCTGCGAGCGAACACAAGAACGCGCACCGCCTTGCCGCTGCCGTGAGGGAGCGGAACGGTTCCACGAACCATCTGGTCGGACTGGCGGGGGTCGATTCCGAGACGGAACGCAATTTCGACCGATTCGTTGAACTTAGCCTTGGGAAACTTGGCCAAGGTTTCAACGGCTGCCTTCAAGCTGTAGGCTTTGCCGACCTCGAGAAGGGCGAGTGCTTTTTTGTATCGTTTGCTGGGCATGTTATGAGTTGCGGTTCGATCGAGCGCTTAGCTCTCCCGCGTATGGAGTTAGGAAAAAATCAACCAACAACGTCGATCCCCATGCTGCGGGCGGTTCCGGACACCACTCGGAAGGCGGCCTCCTCGGTGGCGGCGTTCAAATCTTTGGCCTTGAGTTTCACGATTTCAAGCACCTGCTTGCGTGTCACTTTCCCGACTTTGTCCTTATTCGGAGTCTTAGACCCCGAGGCCACACCGGCCGCCCTCTTGAGGAGGATAGACGCGGGCGGAGACTTGGTGATGAAGGTAAAAGATTTGTCCTGGTAGACGGAGATAACTACGGGAATCACCAAGCCGGCATCGGCTTTGGTCACCGCGTTAAACTCTTTGCAGAACGCCATGATGTTCACGCCGTGCTGACCCAGCGCGGGTCCGACAGGAGGAGCCGGATTGGCTTGGCCCGCCGGAATCTGCAATTTAATTTCGCCAACTTTCTTCTTTGCCATAACAAAAATTCTTTCGCGGTTCTGAGCTTGTTTCGTCGGCGCCTTAAGCCTTCTCGACCTGCCAGTATTCGAGTTCTACGGGCGTATTCCGTCCAAAAATATTGACCGTTACCTTCAGCTTGCCCTTGTCGGGGTCGATCTCTTCGATCACGCCGCCGAAGTTGAGAAACGGACCATCGTTGATCTTCACCGTCTCGCCCACATTGAATGCAACCTTAGGCTTCTCGGTGTCCTCAGACTCCGAAATTTGAGCCTTTATCGACTCAATCTCGTCGCCTGGAGTCGGGGTAGGCCGTTCCCCACCGACGAAACCGATAATTCCCTGGGTCTCCCGGACAAAGTACCAAGGCTTCTCCAGCACACGATTGGCTTCATCCAGCAAAACCATGTCGACGAAAACGTAACCCGGATAGAGTTTCCGATTGGTGACGGTCTTCTTACCGTTGCGAACCTCGGCGACCCGCTCCATCGGCACGAGCACTTCGTGAAGGAATTCGGCCATCTCCTCGGACTTCACTCGCTTCTCGAGGCTATCCTTCACCTTCTGCTCCTGACCGGCCAACGTATGAATGACGAACCACTGGCTGCGCATGGGATTGCTCCGCGGAATTAGGCGGTCTTGTTGATGGTGTTGAGGACATTCACCAGTAGGTTAATGACAAAATCAATACCCATGGTGTACGCCCCAAGAAGGAAGATAGTGATCACAACCACCAGGGTAGAGCCTTTCAGCTCGTCCGCAGTAGGCCAGGTACACTTCCTAAGCTCCTCCTTGGTCGCCTGGGCGTAGTTGGACAGGCGGGCAATATAGCCCATCCTCCACAACGCACCGAAGATGACCGCGACAGCGGCCATCCCGATTCCGAATTTAATGTAATCGTTCACGCAAATTCTATATGGCGGAGGGGGAGGGATTCGAACCCCCGATCCCGGTTCACGGGATAACGGTTTTCAAGACCGTCGCGATAGACCACTCTGCCACCCCTCCATCGCTGCGAGGTCTGGCTGGCAGGGCGTGAGGGACTTGAACCCCCAACCAACGGTTTTGGAGACCGCTACTCTACCAATTGAGCTAACGCCCTAAACCTTAGCCAACCGCGGATCACGGAAAACCTGTGAGCGGAAGAGGGGGGCTCCCCCTTCCGCTCCAGCCAAAAACCTGAATTACTTCACGATGTCCGAGATACGACCCGCACCAATAGTGCGGCCGCCTTCACGAATCGCGAAACGCTGTCCCTTTTCCATCGCCACCGGGACGATCAAGGTGATTTCAACGGCAACATTGTCACCGGGCATCACCATTTCCACGCCTTCAGCAAGGATCACGCTGCCCGTGACATCGCTGGTGCGGAAATAGAACTGTGGGCGATAATTGGTGAAGAACGGGGTATGCCGACCCCCCTCTTCCTTGGAAAGGACATACACTTCAGCCTTGAAGACGGTGTGCGGAAGGATGCTGCCCGGCTTGGCGAGAACCATGCCACGTTCCACGTCTTCCTTGCGGGTGCCGCGAAGCAGCACGCCGACGTTGTCCCCGGCACTTGCCTTATCGAGAAGCTTGCGGAACGCCTCGATGTCGGTCGCGGTCGTCTTGCGCGTGTCCTTGAGCCCAACGATCTCAACTTCAGTCATTTTGTTGAGTTCACCACGCTCGACACGACCCGTTACGACCGTGCCGCGACCTTCAATGTTGAACACATCCTCGATGCACATCAGGAAAGGCTTGTCGATTTCACGCGGAGGCATCGGGATAAAAGTATCAACCGCTTCCAGAAGATCAGCGATCGCCTTTTCACCTTCTGGCTTCCCTGCCAGGGCAGCCGTCGCGCTACCACGGATGATCGGGGTCTTGTCTCCAGGGAACTGATACTTGTTAAGAAGGTCTCGAATTTCCATCTCAACGAGATCGAGAAGCTCCGGATCATCCACGAGATCGACCTTGTTCAGGAAAACCACGATCGCAGGAACACCGACTTGGCGCGCGAGAAGAATGTGTTCGCGGGTCTGAGGCATGGGACCATCCGCCGCGCTCACGACCAGGATTGCGCCGTCCATCTGGGCGGCACCGGTGATCATGTTTTTGACGTAATCAGCATGTCCAGGGCAGTCAACGTGAGCGTAGTGACGGGCAGTGCTCTGGTATTCGACGTGCGAAACAGCGATCGTGACCGTCTTCGTGTCGTCACGTACGGTTCCGCCTTTGGTAATTTCAGCGTAAGTAATCGCTTCGGCCAGACCCTTGCGGTGCTGAACTTCTACGATCGCTGCCGTCAGAGTGGACTTGCCGTGGTCAACGTGACCAATGGTACCCACGTTCATGTGCGGCTTCGTCCGTTGAAAGTTTTCTTTTGCCATGCTGTCTCCTGTTATCTGGTGTTTACGTTTTCGTTATTAACTAAATTAAAAATCAATCTGGAGCCCATGATCAGGTTTGAACTGATGACCTCGTCCTTACCAAGGACGTGCTCTACCAACTGAGCTACATGGGCGACCATTTTTGCCAAGGCGGTCTCCGCCCAACGCTGTCCAGCCAAAAGTTCCGACAAGACATTGCTCAGGTCGGTGTTTTTTCAGACGAAAAAAAATCCGCAACCCCGGTCTTCCTTTCGGAAACCTTTGAGGCGGCAAGTTCACATCCGATTCGGCCCGATGACTGGACGCGAAAGCTATGAAAGGAGGGGAAGAGTGTCAAAGTGTTTCTGATGATTTTTTTGGAATTTGTTTCGAGCTGTCCGCACCGGGCTCGGAGATGGTGCCAATATCCTTCGACGACACCGCCGAATTTACCCACGATCTCAAAGTCTTGGACACCCAGGCGGTGAGCGTGGTTTGATGCCCGCTCGCAGTATTTATGGAAGCCATTGATTCTTTAGTCGAGCAGCGGAAAGCCAAGTTGAACGCCATGCGAGCGAAGGGCATCAATCCCTTTGCCAACAAATTCGCGCCCTCTGAGGGCTGCGCCACGGCAAGGCAGAATTACGCGGAAGGCCGCCCGGTCTCCCTGGCCGGCCGCATTTCTGCGCACCGCGACATGGGCAAGAGCCAGTTCATCGACATTACGGACCAATCCGGACGGATTCAGATTTACGCACAGAAGCAGACCCTCGGCGATGACCCGTGGGAGATCTTCAAGTTGTTGGATCTGGGGGATTTTATTGGCGTTCAGGGCACTCTCTTCGTCACCAAGAGCGGGGAGATCTCCGTCAAATGCGACTCCTTCAAGGTTCTAGCCAAGGCCCTTCGGCCTCCTCCCTCCAATTACTATGGGCTGGAGGATACTGAGACCCGCTACCGACAGCGCTACCTGGATCTGATCGCTAATGATTCAGTGAAGCAGGTCTTCCTGAAGCGAAGCCTGATTCTCCGAGAGATTCGAAATTTCCTTCAATCGCGAGGCTTTGTTGAGGTGGAAACCCCCATGATGCAGGCGATTCCCGGGGGTGCGGCGGCGCAGCCCTTCGTCACTCATCACAAGGCGTTGGGTTGTCAGTTTTATCTTCGAATCGCTCTTGAGCTCTACCTCAAACGCCTGCTGGTCGGGGG
>JAYTTC010000526.1:0-4660 GCA_043745255.1 Verrucomicrobiales bacterium | reverse complement strand
GGATCGGAGCACCTCGGGCAGCAGATATTGACACGCGGTGGTGCTCGCCCCGAGCCGAAGGCGGCGGTGCCCCCACTTGCCCAGCTGGCTGAGGGAATCCCGTGCAATGCGCATTTCACCGAGGATCCGTTCCGCGTGCTGCAGAAGTGCTTCGCCCGCTTCAGTTAGAACCACCTTTTTGCCCAATCTGTCCAAAAGGCGACATCCCATTTCCTCCTCGAGAGCACGCATCGAGTGACTTACCGCAGACTGAGTCAGGTACAATTCCTTAGCTGCGAGGGTGAAACTTCCTTTGCGCGCCAACGTGGCGAACGCGCGCAGCTGCCTGGCATCAATGGGGGAACTAGTCGATGAATTCATTTGGAGATGATGATGAAACTTACGATTGGAACCGAAATTGAGCCGACTTGCCTATGGCATGAACCCTGCGATTGGAGGGGTAGTAATTCGAAACGCATAAATGAAACACAAAACTCAAAGAGCAACCCCCGGGCCACTCCCTCGACGAAGCTTTATCAAGCGAAGCTTCAGCGGCTTATCTCTCGCTGCCGTAGTGAGTGGACTCCCCAAGGGCTGGGTAGGGTCTGTTTATGCGGATGACTCCCCAGAATCACCGGATGTCCGATTCGGCATGATTGCGTTGACGGACTGCTCACCGATCGTGATCGCTCACGAGAAAGGCCTCTTCAAGAAGTACGGAATCAATTCCACCGTGGCCAAGGGAGCGAACTGGGCGGCGATTCGAGATTCGCTCTCCAACGGTGACAACCAAGCCACCCACATGCTGATCGGGATGCCGATTGCTTCCACACTCGGGCTGCTGGGATCACCTAAAAAACCGATGGTGATCCCGTGGCTGCTCAACCGGAATGGTCAGGCGATTACTCTCAAGAGTGAATGGAAGGGCGTGGTGAAGGACGACCCCAAGGCCTTAAAACCCTTTGTCGAGAAGGCCAAAAAACTGGGTGAGCCGCTCACCTTCGCCATGACGTTTCCGCCGGGAACGCATGCCATGTGGATGCGATATTATCTGGGTGCCGGTGATATCCATCCGGACAAGGACATCTCGCTGATCACCATTCCGCCGCCACAGATGGTGTCAAATATGAAGGTGGGCAAGATGGATGGATTCTGCGTGGGCGAGCCCTGGAATGCGCGAGCGATTGCCGACAAGATTGGTTACACCTCCATTACCACACAGCAGATTTGGAAGGATCATCCCGAGAAAGTCTGCGCATTCAGCGCGGACTTCGCAGCGAAGAATCCCAAGACCGTCAAAGCGATCTTGAAAGGATTGCACGAGGCCAGCGTGTGGCTGGATGACCTGGCCAACCGACCCGAGCAGTGCGAGATCGTTTCGCGTCCCACTTACATCAACACCAGTAAAGAGGCCATTCTCGGCCGTCTGCTGGGCGACTACGATTATGGCGATGGCCGGACGATGAAGGACGAGTATTACATGACGTTCAGCAAGCGGAACGCAAACTATCCGCAGGCCGCATATTGCAAATGGTGGCTCACTCAGTTGCGTCGATGGGGAATGCTTCCCACCGCACCCAACTATGAGACGGTGGCCAAAGAGGTGATGCGATCCGACATCTACGAAGAGGCGATGAAAGAGATTGGCTACCAGCACGGCGGCGTGGACAACAGCAAGGTGACTCTCTTCGACGGAGTTTCCTTCGATCCCACGGGAGACCTCGAGTCCTATGCCAAGGGATTCAAAGTGCACAATCTGAAAGGCTGAGCGCATGAAATCTTTCAAAGCCGACTGGTTGGTCCTTCCTCTCATCGGGGCTGTTGCCGTGGTGGCGCTCTGGTTCATTTCGAGCCATACCTGGGCCAAGGATCTTCCGGATCCCGTGAAGACTTGGCAGAGCAGCAAAGACTATGTTCTGAAACCCTTTGAGAAACGGGGAGAGATGGACCAGGGGATCCTTCGCTTCACCTGGTACTCGCTCATCCTGGTCACCAAGGGCTACATCATTGCGCTCCTCCTGGGCATTCCCCTTGGGTTCATGCTCGGGCTGTCGAAGATGTTCACCAAAGCGTTCGATCCGATCATCCAAGTGCTCCGCCCGGTGTCCCCGCTGGCTTGGCTTCCGCTTGGGATGGTGCTTTTTCTGGGGGCGGGGAGACAGGCCTCTGAGCTAGGGGCCCTATTCACTATCGCGATCTGCTCCATGTGGCCCACGGTTCTCAACACCGCAGTCGGTGTTCGATCGGTGCCCCAAGACTATCTGAACGTGGCCAAGGTCCTGAAGCTCTCCCGCACCAAGACGCTGACCAAGATCCTGATCCCCGCGACCCTGCCCTATATGTTCACTGGGTTCCGACTGAGCCTCGGCATCGCATGGCTGGTCATCGTGGCCGCAGAGATGTTGACCGGTCGCCCCGGAGTCGGCGGCTTTCTCTGGCAGGAATACAACGCGCTGGTCTACGAGCACATCATTCTTTGCATCATCACCATTGGCGTTGTGGGTTTCGTCCTCGACCGGCTGATGAGCGTGGTCGAGTCGCGTTTCAAGACCATCTAACCCCTCCTTCGATGTCATTTCTTTCGTTATCGGCGGTCGGGAAGCACTACCAAACAGCAAGCGGACGAACCGAGGTTCTCCAAGACATCAATCTGGAGATCGAGAAAGGAGAGTTTGTCGCCATCGTCGGGTACTCCGGTGCAGGCAAAACCACTCTCGTTTCGATGATTGCCGGACTCACTCCCCCGTCCTCCGGAACGCTTCGACTCAACGATCTTGCGATCACCGCTCCAGGTCCGGATCGCGGCATCGTGTTTCAGAACTACTCACTCCTCCCTTGGCTGACGGTCTACGAGAATATCGAGTTGGCGGTCGATCAGGTTTTTCCGAACTGGTCTGCGGCTAAGAAACAGCAACACATCGAGCGACACATCGCGATGGTGACCCTGAGCCCCGCCCGGAATAAGCGGCCCAGCGAGCTCTCCGGAGGCATGCGCCAGCGGGTCTCGGTGGCGAGAGCCCTGGCGATGGATCCGCAGATCCTTCTGCTGGACGAGCCACTGAGCGCTCTCGATGCCCTAACGCGTGCCACGCTTCAGGATGAGATTTCCAAGATCTGGCAGCAGGATCGGAAAACGGTGGTGCTTATCACCAATGATCCCGACGAGGGGATCTATCTCGCCGATCGCATCATCCCCCTGAGCGCAGGCCCCAACGCCACTCTCGGACCCTCCATCTCCATCGATATCCCTCGCCCTCGAGACCGCAAGGAAATGAATCATCACCCTCGCTTCAAGGAAATCCGACGAGAGGTCATGCACTATATGTTGAACTCGAAGCCGAAGCATTCGGTGGACTTGGTTCGCAAAATGGTTCTACCCGCCATCGAGCCTGAGGATCTCAGCGTTCCTCCGCCTATGATAGGCGGGCGTCGCACTCCTATCCGCCGGAATGAGATCAGGGAAGAAACCGTCTCCATGGAGGTCGGATCGTGAGCGAATACCTGATCATCGACAATCTAGCCAAGGTCTACCCCAGTGCAATGGGACCGTGCACGATCGTCAAAGACTTCAATCTGCGAGTTAAAAAGGGCGAGTTCGTCTGCCTGATTGGTCATTCCGGCTGTGGCAAATCAACCGTGCTATCCATGGTCGCGGGATTGAATCCGATCACCTCGGGAGCCATCATTCTCGCAGGCAAAGAGCTAGTAGGTCCGGGTCCGGATCGCGGTGTCGTTTTCCAATCGCCCTGCCTCCTTCCATGGCTTACGGCGTTGGGAAATGTCATGATCGGGGTGGACCAGGTCTTCTGGACCGCCAGCAAGGAGGAGAGGCGGCAGATCGGCGAGTACTACCTCCACCTGGTAGGCTTGGCCGACTCAATGCACAAGCGTCCCGCAGAATTGTCCCAGGGGATGCGTCAGCGCGTCGGCATTGCGCGAGCCTTTGCTCTCTCCCCCAAGATGCTTCTGCTCGATGAGCCATTCGGCATGCTCGATTCTCTCACCCGCGTGGAACTCCAACAGGTGCTCATCGAGCTCTGGAGAAAAGACAAGAAGACCGCCCTGATGGTCACGCATGACGTTGATGAGGCGTTGTTCCTCTCGGACCGGATTGTGATGATGACCAACGGACCTGAGGCTGAGGTGGGCGGCATCCTGGAGATTCCTTTCAAGCGACCCCGCACACGCACCACCATCATGGAGGATCCCGACTATTACCGACTCCGCGAGGAGTTGATCGGTTTCCTGGAGGCGCAAGCACATCGTCACCCGCAAGTGCAGGGGGAGACGGGCAGCATCACTCCACCTGAGATCACTCTAATTCCCTCGGAACCCATCGAACTTGAGCCCTCTCCGATTCCACCCAACTCAACCCAGAAGAAGAACGAAACAATACCAGCATGAGAGTTCAGATCCTGGCCGGTAGCGCATTCACCGCAATCCTCGCCCAGAGCCTTCAGGCCCAATATGCGCCCCCTCCTCCGACTCGACCGTTTCCCGGTTTCATCAGCGTGGAACAACGTTGGTCGAGTGTTCGATCTGGCCAAAGTGCGCTGGCAGAACCCTTGGTTTGCCGCGGATTTTTTCAGCGGAAGAGTGGTGATTCCGGACGACAATAATTTCAACGTCCCCAACGACTACGACTCCTTCTCCGGGATCTACGCCTCGACCAAGAACATTC
>JAYTTC010000525.1:0-4661 GCA_043745255.1 Verrucomicrobiales bacterium | reverse complement strand
GCTCATCGGGCAGAGACGCCTGCAGGAGCGCGATAACTTTGAAGCCCAGTTCGATGGGCTGCTGAAGCTGCGCGAACAGATGGCGAGGAACGCAGGGTTCACCCACTATCGAGACTACGCATTCCGCCTTCGCGGACGATTCGACTACACCCCGACCCATTGCACCGATTTCCATGACGCAGTGGAGGCGGAGGTAATGCCCGTCTTGCGTGAGATTCAAACCAAACGACGCGAGCAGTTAAACCTCCCTGCACTCCGCCCTTGGGATTTGGCCGTCGACCCCTTTAGTCGGCCTCCGCTCCGCCCCTTCCCCGCAGTCGATAAACTTATCTCCGCCTCGCAGCGTATTTTCGATCAACTGTCCCCTGCTCTTGCGAAAGGATTTCGTCTGATGCAGGACCGCCACCTTCTCGATCTGGACAATCGCAAAGGCAAGGCACCGGGCGGATACCAATCCACTCTCGCTGAGTCGCGCATGCCCTTTATTTTCATGAACGCGGTCGGGGTTCAGCGCGATGTGGAGACGATGCTGCATGAAGCGGGTCACGCTTTTCACGCACTCGCCACCCAGACCGAGGATCTCTATGCCTATCGCGGGGCACCGATCGAATTTTGCGAGGTCGCATCGATGAGCATGGAGTTGCTTGGAAATGAGTTTCTCGAGGAGTTTTATTCGAATGCCGATGCGCAGCGCGCGCGGCGCGACCATCTGGAAGGCATTCTTAAAATTCTGCCCTGGATCGCCACCGTGGACGCCTTCCAGCACTGGATCTACACTCATCCCGACCACACCCGCCCCGAACGCAGGGCGGCTTGGGTGAATCTGGTGAAGCGCTTCGGCGACGATGTTGATTGGTCGGGCTTCGAGGAGGTGCGCGCCAACCTTTGGCATCGTCAGCTCCACATCTTCCTCTATCCCTTTTACTACATTGAGTACGGAATCGCGCAACTGGGAGCGCTGCAGGTCTGGGCCAACTCCAAGAAGGACAAGCCGGGAGCCCTGCAGGCGTACCTCGGCGGCCTGTCCTTGGGCGGATCCCGGTCCTTGCCAGAGCTCTTTCAGGCAGCCGGATGCCGTTTCGATTTTAGTCGAGAAACTCTAAAGCCGCTGGTTCAGCTCGTTCGCGCTGAGATGGCGAAGCTGAGCTGACGATTGCGCAAATTCTGTAGAGTGCTCCGTATCGGCGCATCGGGTCGCTGACGCTACAGTTTCCCCCCCCCAAGCTTCGCGACGCGGATTCAGCGCGGGAGGTGCCAAGCCGCACGATCACCACAAGCCCCGCAATCGGCAGCGCACCCACGGCCCAAGCCGCTTGATGATGTGCTTGCGGGAACACCATCATCGAGCCACGACGGAGAGTTCCTCCAGAGCTTTTATGCAATACCATCGGACGGCTCCACTGAGCGGAGGTTGCAGCGTGTCGAGCTCCTCTTGAGAGCACCATCGAATCGCGTGATGTTCCTCCACCGCGCACCTCACTTCCCCGGCGACGGGACGAGCCCAATAGATCATTCCGATATGCTCGTGGGTCTCGCTGATGCGATGGATGTCGAGAAACCGAGGTGCGATGAGGGCCCGTGTGCCGGCCTCGGTGGTGGGCGGGCGTTCGCCAACCAGCTGCACCTCCAAACCGCTCTCCTCTCTCACCTCGCGATGCGCGGCCGCTTCCGGATCCTCATCGAGTTCGATATGTCCCCCCAGCGGCAGCCACTTCTTCAATTTGCGATGCAACACCAGCAGGACTTTGGCGTCTGCCACCACGAACACGGTCGAGGTAAAATCAATTTTTTCGTGAATGTGCGCCATCTGGGAGTCGAGGTTCCGATGGAACCTGGGCGCGCGCAATAAAAACCTCGTTGGGCCTCGCTCCCCAGGTTGAGTGGAAGCCAGTGGGGACGGGCTGATAGAGGGCGTGGAAGAATTGCTAACAGGCAAGATTGGCGGCTTCGGACGAGTCCGATTGAGTTTCCTCAAAATCCGGCAGCCGAATTTTGAACTCTAGCAGGCCGCGATCCAGCAAATCCCGAAACCAATCGATAGGCCCAGGCGGGCAGGAATTCTCATTTTGATTCCCGGAGTCGCGATCTGCGCGCGAGAACCGGGGCCGATCGCCATGGCTGGGATTGCCTTTGGCCCGTCGGACTTGAGCGCCAACGGCGCGGCACCCCCCTCAGCCTGGGGCCAACGCCCCAGCACAACGCCCCAAAAACACCAGGAGGGCTGTAGGCCCGACCTATCACCCGCGCCGAAAGAATCGGGCCTTCAGCCCTCTAGCGTGTCGACGGACCTGTTCCTTGGGCGTTGCCCAAGGCTGGGATGGAACGAGCCTTTGGCCCTCAGGAATTTTGATCTCCAGAGTCGCGAGCGGCCGAGATCCGTCCGAATTCCCTGTCGTCCAATCCAAAATCGCAACTCTAAATTGAGAACTGCTGCCAGGCGGGCACCCTGCGGAGCGACGTGCTGAGTCCGACGGCTTCTCCAGAAACAAGAGTTCCAACCTATTCAATACCAAGAGTCGGCTTGTCTCCCCGGCACGTAGTGCCCTTTAGCAGCAAACACCGTCGGCGCGATCCCACAATGTTTCCGCACGTCACAACAGCCGTGCCATCGTGTCGGCGGTGTTTGCTGCTAGCTCCGCAAGTCGCCGCGCCGAGTCGACCCTTCAATGATCCGAGCGACCAAGGCAGTCCACCCGGTCTGATGATCCGCTCCCAATCCACGTCCGGTGTCGGCGTGGAAGTACTCGTGATACAAGGGGAGATCTTTCCAGTTGGGGTCGGTTGCGAATCGCGGATCCTTGCCATGGCAGGGGCGGTGTCCGGTCGTGTCTGGAAGGAAGAGCCGGACCAGCCGACGCCCTAATTCCTGCACCACACCCTGGAGATTCATCCAGTTTCCTGAGCCGGTCGGGCACTCCACTTTCAAACTATCCCCGTAAAAGAAGTAGTAGCGCTCGAGCGCCTCGAGGAGGAGATAGTTCACTGGAAACCAGATCGGGCCACGCCAGTTCGAGTTACCGCCGAAGAGGCCACCCGTCGCTTCACCCGGAGTGTAATCAACACGAAACTCCTCCTCGTTCACTCGGAACACGTAGGGCTCCTTCTCATGCACCAGGGACAAGGAACGAATTCCGTAGGGGGAGAGGAACTCCTTCTCATCGAGCAGATATCTCAGGACCCGCTCCAATCGTTCACGAGACGGAATGGAGAGCAGACTCCGCCCTGGCCGGTCAGCGGTGGCAGGCTGGTGATCGACATGCGACGCCAGTTCCTTCTCATGTTTAAGAAACCATTGCATCCGTTTGGAAAACCCCGTCAGCGGACCGGTGACGCTGTCGTCGAGAATTTCGCAGGCGAAAAGAGGAATCAATCCCACCATGGAACGGATCTTCAGCGGAATCGTGCGCCCATCCACATGAATCTGATCGTAGTAGAATCCATCCTCCTCGTCCCACAATCCGGATCCACCCACCGAGTTCATCGCGTTGGTGATCGCAACGAAATGTTCGAAAAACTTCGAAGCCATGTCCTCATACTCCGGCGCGTGCTCAGCCAACTTGAGTGCGATCGAGAGCATGGTGCCGCAATAGAACGCCATCCAGGCCGTCCCGTCGGCCTGTTCAAGATAGCCCCCGGTGGGAAGAGGTTTCGATCGATCGAACACGCCGACATTGTCGAGCCCAAGGAAGCCGCCCGAAAAAATGTTTTTCCCCGAGACGTCTTTTCGATTCACCCACCAGGTGAAATTGATGAGGAGTTTCTGAAAGACCCGCGCCAGGAAGTTACGATCCCGTTCTCCGCGCTTTCCGCAGATCTTGTAAAGACGCCAGGCAGCCC
The DNA here is from genome assembly GCA_043745255.1 of Verrucomicrobiales bacterium. Lineage (GTDB taxonomy): Bacteria > Verrucomicrobiota > Verrucomicrobiia > Limisphaerales > UBA11320 > UBA11320. The sequence continues at coordinate 824 of JAYTTC010000525.1, read as the reverse complement.
AGGCGTGCACTGGTGGATTCACATCTCCGAAGGCGAACTCGTAGGCAGGGAGCTGTCCATTGGGATGCATATACCACTCACGCAGAAAGAGCAGCACCTGCGACTTTGCGAAATCAGGGTCCACCCTTGCCATGGCAACCACATGAAAGGCGAGGTCCCAGGCGGCGAACCACGGATACTCCCACTTATCCGGCATCGCGATGACGTCGCGGTTAAAAAGATGCCGCCAGTCTTGGTTGCGACCTCCGAGTCGATCCGCAGGTGGGACCGGCTGATCCGGGTCGCCGTCGAGCCAGTCCTTAACCACGTAGTGATAAAACTGCTTTGAATGAAGGAGCCCCGCGTAAGCTTGTCGCCAGATTCGCAGCTCCTCCACCGAAAGTCCTGAAGGCTGGAGCGCCTTGTAGAACTCTTCCGCCTCCGTCTGCCGTTCCGCAAAAATGCGGTCGAATCCAAGTCCGAAGGCTTGGTGTGGTTTCTCCGCTTCCGAGGAAAGCCGCAATCGCAACTGCACCCGTCCCCCAGCGGGCACCACCATCTGATACCAGGCGGCGGCCTTGGACCCAACCCGGTTAGGATTCACCGCTTTGACATCGCCCCCGACTACACGTCGGTGAAAGGCGTCCTTCACATACGCGGTGGGACTGGCCGTATGGAACAGTTTCTCCTGATTGGTATCGTTTTCGGTGAAGAGGAGTTGCGGGGCTTTTCCATCCGGTCCAGGGCCCAGAGCCCAACGCATTCGGCCTAGGGTTTCGTGATCCGCGACCACCTGGTCATCACCGTCGGCGCGAATCCGGGGACGGATCCCGCAGCCCTCATGC
>JAYTTC010000524.1:0-4661 GCA_043745255.1 Verrucomicrobiales bacterium | reverse complement strand
TAACTCGGCCGCGATCCTGTCGTAAACCCGGCTGATTTGACATCGCACGCCACTGCGGCCGAACTCGCATCGTACATCGTGAGTGACTCGCGGCCTGTCCCTCCGAGCACCGCACTGGCGTCGCGCGGTTACGACGCCAGTGGGCGGTTTATAGAGGTCAGCGGCGAGTGATTTCAGACATGGCGTTGTGGAAGGACATACCTGCGACCTGAACGAAAAAGTCGATGGCATTGCCTGCCAGATTTCGATCCGGCCATCGCCAGTAGGAGTCTTTGACGATGACGAGTGAACTATAAGCCTCTTCGGATCGTTTCACGATCAGGCCGGGATACTCGACCCCCTCGTAATTGCCTGCTTCCCGCTCACGAAGTTTTCTAACCCCTGGAGTTCCGATGGCGAACGGACGGGTGAAAGCCCGTGATCTGACGTCAGAGCAATGAGTCTGCCAGTCGCGCAGTGTTTTGAAGCACGCGTGAGAGGAGCGGGCGTTGATTCCATTCTTTGCCCAGGAGTTGGCGGCTATTCGAAAAATAGCGCTCCTGCACCGATCGGAGCTTCGCCACCACCTCAGGGTCGTACACCAGAAGATTCAGCTCGGCGTTGAGCGCGAAGGATCGGATGTCCATGTTGGTCGAGCCAAGGAAGACGATCCCGTCGTCGATGCTGATATGCTTGGCATGCAGGAGACGCGGCTTGTAGAGATAGATTCCAACACCGAACTCGAGCAGGTCATCGTAGTAAGACTCCTGCGCCAGTTGAGTGACGCGGTGATTGGAGCGTTCGGAAACCACCAGCCGCACATCGACGTTGCGTCTTCGTGCGGCGCGAATCGCGATTAACACCGCATCGTCGGGAACAAAGTAAGGTGTCGTGATCACCACTCTCTCCCGGGCCGTGTAGAGCATCTCCAGGATGAGGTCATGTGCGTTTTCACGCTGGTAGCCGGGACCGCTGGGAAGCGTTTGAGCCACCGAATGTCCCGCCAGGCTGACTTCCGGGAAAAGCTTTACCTCGGTGGGCGAACGTCCGGTTTCGGCGAAATAGTCGGCTAGGAAGACTCCTTGCAGCTGTGCGACCACGGGTCCCCTGACTCGAGCCATCATCTCCTCATTCGGATGCCCAGTGATGAATTCCGCGTCCACGATGTTCTGCGATCCGGTGTAGGCAATGTGTCCGTCGATCACCGCCAGCTTGCGATGGTTTCGCAGGTCGAATCGGGCCGCGTTCCGGCGGAAGAGGCCCACCGGCAAAGCCGCCTGAATCTCAATCCCGGATCGGTGCATCCGGTCCCGCAGCTCGCGGAGCGCTTTCTTGGAGCCGACCGCATCCAGGAGCACGCGACACTTCACACCCCGCGCCGCCGCTCGCTCCAAGGCCTCGGTGACGCGTGTTCCCGTCGCGTCCGTGGCGTAGATGTAGAAGAGCAGATGGATTTGATGCTTCGCGGCATCGATGTCTTGCAGCAGTCGATCGATGGTTTCCGCATAATCGCAGAGCAGCTCCACCTGGTTTCCGGCAAAGGGATGAAAATCCCCCAGTTGGGTGGCCAGCGAAAAAATCGGCTGAAGGCTGTTGGGGAGAGCCGACTCGGCGCTGACGAGATTGCTGAGGTGTTCTTGGACGTGTTTGATATGCCTTGAGGAACGGAACTGCAGTTGGAGGCGTTTTTGTGAAACGTAGATGCGACCCAAGAGCGCGTAAAGCAGAAGGCCGGGCCAGGGGAGCAGGAAGATCAGCAATAGCCAGGTGCGCGAGGCGGCTGCAGACCGCCGCTGCGGAACGTAAATCAGCATCAGGATTCGGATGATCCATTCGCTGAGAAGATAGAGAGTCGCCCAGGGCATGACGTGAGGGATTGGATGAGACTCGTAGTCGCTGGATTGGGTCAAGCCTGCTGACGGGGAGGTTTTCGCTCGTTGCCGTAACGTCACTTGCCACTCTGGTTCCTCGCCGAATAGAGTTTCAGAGAGCTTGCCTTTAATTTGGCGGGCTTCGGTGGGTTGTAACTCCGCGGGACGAGCCATTGGGAAGCATTATGAACGGCATTGTAAAAAAGATTCTGATCTTCGCGGGAGTCATGTCCGTCTTGGCCGTGAGTGGATGGGGTGGGCGTAAAGTATATCGAAGAGCCACCGAGCGACGGTTATTGGTAGAAGCACGGCTCTGTCTCGAGAAGCACGATACGCGGAACGCGAGTCTGTGCCTTCAGCGAGCTCTTCAGGTGAACCCCACAAGCGTTGAGGTCAGCAAATTGACGGCGGATATGCTGGAGGCAGGCGGCTCTCCCGCCGCTCTGAACTGGCGCATTCGCACCTCCCAGCTGCAAACCAACAATATGGATTTTCGCATGGCATGGGCCGAGACGGCTATGAAGCTGGGGGATTCAGGGAGCGCAGCTCAAGCTCTCGGCGGCTTGGATGAACGCGTTCGATCGACCGTGGCCTTTCACAAGCTCGCTGGCGCGCTGGCGTGGAGTCTCAACCTCGCGAAGGAGGCCGAAGAGCATTACGCGGTCGCAGGCAAACTCGAGCCGAGCAATGAGGCGATCCTGATGAATCTGGCCACCATTCGGCTGAGCTCAACCAACGAAATCGTGGCGACTGGAGCGCGAGTGTCCCTGGAACAAATCCCAACAAACTCGCCACTCAGGACGACGGCACTCAGGTATCTGGTCACGGATGCGGATGCTCACAAAGCCTTCAGCCGGTCGGATGCCTTCTCTCGGGAGCTGGTCGCGAGCGCGGCCGCCAGCTACGTGGATCGCATCGCTCGATTGCAAGTGCTCCATCGGAAGCAGAGTTCTGAATACAGGCCGTACCGGGCCGCTCTTGAGCAAGAGGCTGCAGGGTCGTCTGAGCACGCCTGTGCTCTGGGTCGCTGGATGGCGGTAGCCGAGGGTCCCACCAACGCTCTGCGCTGGTTGCTGACTCTGCCGCTTTCGGTTCAAACCAATCTCCCGGTTCCGCTGATCGCTACAGAGTGTCAAATGGCTCTGAAAGACTGGAATGGCCTGCTGTCGAACGTCGCGAAGCGCGACTGGGGGGATTCCAATTTCTATCGATGTGCCCTCGAGTCCTTGGCCCTGCGGGGTCAAGACCAAGGCGTGGCCGCCAAAAGCGCATGGCAGAAAGCCTTCCGCCTGGCCTCTCAGCGGCTGGAACGACTTGCGAAGTTGTCACAGCTGGCTGCGGCTTGGAGATGGAAACCGGAAAGTCTCGAAGTCCTGCAGGAAGTGGTCTCGAGGTTTCCTAAGGAGAAATGGGCTGTGGAGCAGTTGATCGCAACCTTCTATGTGGAAGGGAACAGTCGGGGGCTCGCGGATCTGCTAGCGAAGATGCACTCGGCGGATCCTTCGGATAACCGACTCAAGAACAATTTGGCGTCGATCTACTTGCTGCGCAAATCAAACCTACCGGAGGCGCATCGCATGGCACGTGAGGCCTATGACAGCTCGAGCGACAACCCGTTTTTCGCCTCCACCTATGCCTATTCTCTGCTCCTTCAAAACAAAGCTCAGGAGGCTGTTAAGGCCTTCGAGAAGGTGAAGGAAGACTACTATCTCAAGATTCCATCCATCGCAGTGTACTACGGAGTGGTGCAGGCCGGAGCTGGGAGAGCAGAGGTTGCAAGAGAGCCTCTGAAACTCGCCGAGAAAGCCAAACTCCTTCCTGAGGAGAAGGAGCTCGTGCGCTTGGCGATGGCGCGGATGTAAGCGGAAGGCCTTAGAAAACCCCTCCCGCTTTACTCACTCTGGCTTTTGAATCCGGCGGAAGCGATATCCGGCCAGAGTGGCGAGCGCCGAAAGGGCCGCTAGATAGGTTCCGGGCTCTGGGACGAACCCCGTGGGAACCTGCGGGCCAATCAAATCCTGATTGAAAATCGGACCTCCCCCCGCGTCGGTTGCATTCCAAAAAGTGGAGGTGAGGCTCAGATCCACAAAGTTCGCCGGACTTGCCAACATCGCGTTCGCCCTCTGAGTGATCTCGGAATCGGCTCCCGTGACTTTGAAGCCAGATCCTGACGTGACATCATAGGCTCCCTCCTCGTAAAGAACCTCCCACAGCGCCAACTGCAACGCAGCCCCCTCTTTCTTATGAGCCGTGTCGCTGAAGTCGACTCCCGCAACATAGGTGCGATACAGGCTCGCCGCACGGTTGATTCCCCCCAGCAAATAGGGCGTGGCGTTGAGTTGGCCCGCGCTACTAAAATCCCCCGATTTCCACCAGTCTGTTGGGATGAGCACCGAGCTGATATCCATGCAGAAGGTGTAAAATGGATCGGTGTGGGGCGACGGAAGCGGATCACCGCCGATTCTCATAGCCCTGAACGCAGTCAGGTAAACCCCTTCGTTCTGGCTCGATCCTCCCCAACTCAAGGCACCCGTATAGGAACTGTCGTAGTCAATTTGCAATCGACTCAGCGCGGCCCCTGCTGAACAAGGAACGCACACGCCCAGACTCAGAGTGGCGACGCGACACAGAATGGATTGGGAGGAACGCATAGGATTGGTAGTTTCGGGATTCGCTGAACTTTAGTTAAGAGGTTGAAGCTCGTCCTCTAGCTCCAATGCCGTTAAGATAACAAAATAATCGAAGTGAGTTTGGATCAATGTTGACAGAGGTGGGAACGACTTCGGCTAGAATGCGGCAAAAACAAACCTG
>JAYTTC010000523.1:0-4680 GCA_043745255.1 Verrucomicrobiales bacterium | reverse complement strand
TCTGGTCGTGTTGCTGGGTGAATTTGGTCGCACTCCCAAGGTGAACAAGGATGCGGGTCGGGATCATTGGCCGCATGCGATGTCTGTGTTGATGGCCGGTGCGGGAATTCCTCGAGGTCAGGTGGTGGGCGCGACGGATGCCAAAGGTTATTACGCCTCTGAGAATGTCTTCAGACCCGAGGATTTCGCCGCCTCGCTCTATACCAAGATGGGGATCGATCCGACGCAGGTGCTTCATACCACTACGGGTCGACCTGTGACGCTCGTGAATAACGGCCGTCTGATACCGGAGCTTTTCAGTTAGCACTTTGTTGAAAACTACCCGCATCGGCACTCTGAGTTGCCTGGCGGTTTATCTGCCTCTTCGCGTCTTGTCGCTGAGTGTTTTCCTCGTGGGCGGGGTGAGTTGGCTAGGGGCAGCCGTGCCGCTGCTGGAGCACCTCTATCCGGTGACGGCGCGGCTCGGAGCGACCAATGCCATCAACGCGATTGGCAAATTCGATCCCTGGCCGACGCAGATCTGGACGGATTCCCCCGGGATTGTGTTCCGGGCAGGGACCAACAGCGGACTCTTTCTGGTGGAAGTTGCTTCGGACGTCGCTCCTGGCCCACACCTTGTTCGAGCGTTTAATCCCCAGGGCGCCAGCGGACCTCGCTTTCTGATGGTGGAAGCGCAAGCCAGCGTTTTGGAAAAGGAGCCGAACGACGATGCGATGGCCGCTCAACGCATTGAATCGCTTCCGGTGCTGATTGACGGACGGTTGGATCGCGGTGGCGATGTGGACTCTTACGCGGTTATCCTGACCCAGGGACAGACCCTTATCGCATCGCTGGAAGCGTACGTGTTGGCCTCTCCGGTGGACGCGGTGCTGCGCCTGATCGACAGCCGTGGCGTGCAAGTGGCTCTGAACCACGATGACGGGCGGACACTGGATCCATTTCTGACTTGGACGGCAACGACCAACGGGACTTACGGAGTTCAAGTTTTTGGTTTTAGCTATCCTGCGGGCTCTGATGTGCGATTCGCTGGAGGGAATACTTTAATCTATCGACTCCATCTGAGCGGAGGACCCTGGCTCAAGGGAACAAGTCCATTGGGGGTGCAGCGTGGGGAGACGACACTGTTGGAGCTGGCGGGCTGGAACCTGGGAGCAACCACGCCTCACTCGTTTCAGTTCGATGGCAAGAGGGTCGCCACCAATGCCACTCAGGCATTACTCACTGTTCCGGGATTTGAGAATCAGAGCTTGCTGCCAGTGGGTGAGGGAGTGGAAACCCTGGAGAGCGAGCCAAATGATGTCGGGTCTGCGGCAGGTCTTCTCGTGGTGCCGGGAGCAGTGAGCGGATGCATCGGCAACACTGGGGACGAGGATCGGTTTTTCTTTCAGGCCAAAAAAGGGGAGATTCTCCGCCTTGAGTTGCAGTCGGCTGTCTTTGGCTTTCCGCTGGATGCTTGGCTGGCTATCGAGGACGGAGGGGGAAAGCAACTGGCACGAAGCGACGACGGACCGAGTGCAGATCCGTCGCTCGAGTGGACCGCGCCCAGCGAGGGTCGGTTTGTGGCTGCGGTGGGGAGTTTGCTCCATCGCGGCGGTTCTGAGTATCGGTATCGATTGGCTATTCGGTTCGCTCGCCCCGAGGTGAAGGCTTTCATTAAAGTGAACACCCTCGCTCTGAAGCCTGGAGAGACGAACGAATTTGCCCTCAGCGTGAGCCGTCGGTTGGGAGGGAACGGCAATCTACAAGCCGCCATGAGAGGACTGCCTGCGGGGATCGGATGTGATCGCGTGACGGTTCCCGAAGCGGGAGGGGAGGTGAAGTTAAGGCTGATCGCGGCGAAGGACGCGAAACCTTTCAATGGCGTTGTCCATCCCTGCCTTATTGAAACAACGTCAGGTCGTGAGTATCGGGCGGTCTTCGAGTTCATCACCTCGGGGGTCGACAATGGAGTTCCCAATGGATTCAACCACCTGGTGATCGAATCCACGGAGGAGATCTGGTTAACGGTGATTCCTTAAAGCGGACCGGGAGGGGGAGAGTTTGTTCGCAGGTTTCGCGAATGCATCCAGATTCAGCGTCCGTGCACTCCGCGGTAAACGCTCCTCCCCGGCTCGGAAACGGGCAGGGCAGGGCAGGGCTTAGCCGCGAAAAGGCGCAGAAGACGCAAAAAAGACCGGGCCGAAGTTCTGTAGCGTGGGCCGTATCGGCCCATCCCCCCGGCCGGAATCGTCCGATACGGACGACGCTACAGAAGATGGAAACCGTGCGAAGACACGCCAGCTGTAGTTCTGTAGTGTGGGCCGTATCGGCCCATCCCCGTCCCACCTCTTCGAATATGTGAGACTCCATTCTCACCCAATTTAAATCACACCCGCTCAGCCAACAGGACCCTCCTCGGGCTTGCTAAACGATCCTCTTGGAGTAGTTTGAAACCCGTAACATCCATCGATTGCACTCCAACCTTCCTTCCTTCGTTTGGGGTTCCCTGATTCAGGGTGCGGTGAGTGAGCTGCGTCGACGAGTCGCCTGCTGTATCGCGGTGATCCTTCTGGCGGCGAATTGTCTTCAAGGGGCTCCGGGAACGGTGTATCTGGTGATTGGGTCGGACACGGCGATTTGGGATGGATTAGATCTCACCCGCTATCACTGTCATTTCAGCCCCGACCTCTACATCTCCCCGCGACAGAACGCCTACACCGTAATGAATGTGGAATGGAGGAATCGCTTGGTGGACTCCTACGGTCAGACCCTGAAGCTCACTTGGTGGTCCTTGGTCGGGGGACTCAACCTTCCCGCGGACAACCAGGATGCTCCAATCGGGAATCTCATGCCGCTCTATTTGCTCCGCAAGTATCACGGAGACGCGATGCGGGGGTTTGGAGATGAATTGTCACTCCACTATCACACTTTTTTCTGGAGCGACTATAACCACGACGGGCGGTTTTTTTGGAATGAAGCGCGGACCTTCCATGAGTGTCGCGAAGATTTCGATCTCGCTGTGGCTCAGAGTTTCCTCGAGGAGGAAGTGTTTCCAGTTTCGTTCCGAAGCGGGTGGCATTTTATGGACAATGAGTGGCAGAGCTATCTCGACACGATTCTGCCCTTCAGCCTGCATCGCGCGTCGCCGATCTTGAGCACGAGCGTTAAGGAGCCCTTAGCAAACAATTACGATTGGTCCAAGGCTCCCACGAGCTGGGTACCGGTGCATCCATCGCCCACCAATTATCAGCTCGCGGGTGATAGTCCTGGTTGGAATGTGCGATCGGTGAAGATGCCGAGCATGACGCAGAAAGCGATGAACGCCATGTTCGCTCAGGCAGCGGAGGGTACCGATCAAGTCGCTTGCCTCTGGGCGCATCTCCCCGAAACCGACTTCCCGACGAATATCATCAAAATGGATGTTTTCGCCCATGCCGCCGCGACCAATTATCCTGACGTCCGCTTTCGATACTGCACCGCGATCGAGGCGATGCAGCGATGGTTGAAAACGAGTGATCAGACGCCGCCCCAGCTGGAAGTGACCCAGCAACTGGATGGAGACACGCTCACTCTCGGGCTTAGAACGGATGAGGCAATCTTTCAGCCCAGTCCCGTGGTGGCGATTAAGGATGTTTGTTCCCGTTTCCAGCTCCTGTCGGCAACGCCCGTGGGATCCAATGCTTGGCGTCTCGTGATCCCGGTGCCGAGGTCACGACTCGCCAAGTTGGGCATCGCAGTGACGGATCGGGTGGGAAATTTAACCCAGCAGATTCTGCGCTTTGTGCCGGATGATTTGTACGTCGACAATTCAGATTCCGGCTACTCGGAAGTGCTCGGAACCTGGAGTGACGCGACATCGCGGGGATGGGGGACCCATGCGCGAGTGGCGACGCTCACCGGTGGGCAGCCTGCCCGGGCGCGGTGGACCTTGGGTGTTTCGAATGCGGGAACTTACCGCATCTCGGTTCAGGTACCCGGAGGGACCAATCCGGCTCGCGGTGTGGCCTATGTCCTTTTCGTCGGTGGGACCTCCGTGGCGACAAATCGGTTTTCAGATCCGCTTCCTCCGAATCGATGGACGGATCTCGGAACCTTCTTACTCAGCGGCAACGGAGACAACGCGCTCGAAATGAGCGTGGACGGCGAAGGCCAAGCGGAGGCTCAAGCGGCCGCAGATGTAGTTCGAGTTTCCCCCCTGACTGCTTCGAGTGAGTTTTTCAATGATGTCGCAGTGGATGCAGGAGATACCACCGCAACGATTTCTTGGACCACCGCTGCGCCCTCCGTCAGTCGGGTAGGCTACGGGGTCATCATGGGCTATCCCCGCGACTCGGTGACCAATCTCCTTCCTGTCACTCATCATGTGGTGACGCTGCATGATCTATCCCCGAACACCATTTATTACTACGGCATCGAGGCGCTTGCCGGCGGAACCTTGCAGAGCTGTCCTTGTGGGGAGACTGGGACCCCGGTCAAGACCTTCTCCACTCAACTGCTCACGGCCAGCTACTCTTTGTTCAGCTACACCAATAGTTGGAAGTTCACGACCAACAATCTGGACGGCGAGGCCTGGACCGCCCCCGGCTATGTCGATTTGTCCTGGGCCGAGGGGAAAGGTGTGCTGTGGGTGGATACTCGGTCTGAAACCGCTTTGCCAGCAGTGCCAAACAAGGGCACTCAGATGCCTGAGGACGTCACGAC
>JAYTTC010000522.1:0-17768 GCA_043745255.1 Verrucomicrobiales bacterium | reverse complement strand
GACCCTCAGCGCTGAAGGGCTGGGCAAGGTCATAGCGAACCCTGACCAGAAGGACTATCAAACCGGCGACACCGTAACGCTGACCGCCGCTCCCGATCGTTGGTTCACTTTCGCTCAATGGACCGACGGTGCCACATCCAACCCGCGCACCATTCGAGTCAACGCAAGTCCACTGGCAAACAACTACATCGCCGTGTTTAGGCCCACGGTTCCTCTAGAGACCGTAAGCCTTGGGGGCGTCTCCCGGCTCGCCCCCATCGGGACGCCCGCGATTCTCGTGGACGGCCAGTTTGTCACAGACGGAGTGGTGTCACGGTTCTACACGGCGATGATCCAGATACAGTCCACCTTCACCAACGGACTGGTGCTGTATTCGGTGGATGGCTCCGAACCCTCACTTAGTGGAAGGATCTACGCAGGCGCGTTCAACGTTAGTAGGGATACAACGATCCGCGCGCGGGCCTATAGCCCGGATTTTGCGCGAGCGGCAGATTCGGATCCGGTCCGAGTGGAATTTGTTCCGCGCCCCGCCTCGTTCACGCTTTCGGTGGTACCATCCGGCGGGGGCGAAGTGCTTTTGAACCCGAGCGGTGGCAACTATCCGAGCAACGCGATCGTTTCAGTTACTGCTGTGCCCAACACCGGGTGGCAGCTCGTCCAATGGTTGGGCGATGTCGCCACCACCAACTCAACCGTCCGAGTCTCGATGACGCGCGACCTCAGGCTCCAGCCCGTCTTCGGAACAGCCCTCGCAACGACGGTCGCTGGCGACGGGGTGATCCTGAGACACCCCGCACGGGAACTCTACCCCTTTGGAAGCAGGGTTCAGCTAGTGGGCATTCCTGGGACAGGTAGCGGGTTTGGCCTTTGGGGCGACTCCGCCGCCAGTGCAGTCAACCCCCTCATTTTCACAATCACGAACGCCGCTCCCCGCGTGTCCGGGCTCTTCACACCTCTCGTTCCCGGGGAATTCAGCTTCGCTGTCGACCCTGTCGGGAGGGGACATACGGAGACGCGTCCTCGTGGCAGTCGGTTCAGGGAAGGACAGCTTGTTTCGCTACTCGCCAGTCCTGATCCAGGTCAGGAATTCCTCGGTTGGAGCGGCGGAGTTAGCTCGACCAACAACCCTCTGGCGCTTGCCGTGCACCAGAGCCTTAAAATCACCGCCACTTTTACCAAACGCCCAACGCTCAGTGTTGTGTCTCCACAAGGCGGAAATCTTCCGGATCTGATTACTCTTCGACTCGATGGCGAAGCCAAAACCCACTACGGAATTGAGGTTTTGAGCGATTTTACGTTGGGCGGATGGGTCGGCATCGGCTCTGTGAGCAACTTCCTCGGTACAGTCGAATGGCGCGAGACAGCTCCTCGCACGACCGCTCGTTTTTATCGGGCCAGGGCACTGGATCTTTAGGTGGAGGTGGAAAGATTATTTTGCGTTCCTAGAGCAGAGTCATGTTGATGCTTCCCTGTCTTGAGGAGAGCCCGCGTGGCTGCGTGTGAAGCTCCTCCCCTGAACCCAAACAACGGGTTATTTATGTTCCCATTGTGGGTCGAGGCGAGACGACGGAAGGAGCGACAGAGCATACCAACCCCAGTCGGAATCGCGAACTTCGGGGATTCCGTTCCAACGCTTGCTCACGCCCTTAGGACGACCCCCGGTCAACGCTGTGAAATACTTCGCACCGACCGGGGTGCTCGAACTGGCGGGTGACAGCTATCGGATGGGTCAAATCTGCGACGCGATTTACGGATACTGGCGAAAGAAGAATGCCGCGAAGGCGGACGGATCCCACTCGCCGCGTCGGTTGCCCAACGGACATGTGGGCTGAACGCCCCGCGGCCCACTGAGGCAGTTCCTTTGCAATAAGCAGGCGCTCTGAGCTCAGCCAAACCTCAGATTCAACGCGACCCAACGAGCCCGTAGGACGGCGTCGCTGGCGAGGCAACGACACATCAGTTGTCACTCTCGGCACCCCAAGCCTGCGCTGTCCACTCGCAGGATTCTTCAGCAAGTCAGGTGTTTCTGCCCGTTCCCGACATCCACGGCCGAGCACGTGGATCCTATGTTACCCTCTTGAGCGCCGTGGGCAGCCAGGCAAGCTCGCTTCCTCTCTTTTGACTATTGATTTGCACGAGCACTCTCTCAACATGGGGGGCATGAACGTCACCGTCGCTCGTCGCACTCGACCGTATCGAACCGTCACTTTTGACCGCGATCGAAATACCGTGGACCTGATTGAGCAGCGCCTGCTGCCCCACGAGTTCCGCATCGTGAAAAGTCCGGACTATTTAAGCACTGCGACGGCGATTCGCGACATGGTGGTTCGCGGAGCTGGCGCGATCGGTGCCACTGCCGCCTACGGTTTAGCCCAGGGCGCTCTCGCCTTCACCGGCACGCAGCTGCCGCGTTTCCGACGTCACCTTGATTCTGTTTACAACACCTTGGCCGAGGCCCGTCCCACGGCGGTCGATGCGGTGAACGCGATGCAGCAGGTCTTGCGGGCAGCCCGCAAGGGGAAGAGCGTGTCCGAACAGCAGGCACTCGTGCTGGCCGCGGCGGAGGAATTCGCGCTTGAAGATGTCGAGCATTGCCGGGCCATCGGGGAGCATGGCGAAAAGCTGATTCAGGAGGGCATGAGCGTTCTCACCCATTGCAACGCTGGCTGGCTGGCTTTCGTGGATATCGGGACGGCCACCGCGCCAATGTATGCCGCCCACGCGCGGGGTCGACGGTTTCATGTGTATTGCGATGAGACTCGTCCGCGATGCCAGGGAGCCTCCCTCACCGCGTGGGAGCTCTCTCAGCAGGGGATCAGTCATCGGGTGATTGCAGATAACGCCGCCGGTCTTCTGTTCTCGCGAGGAGAGATCGATCTGGTGATCGTGGGGAGCGACCGTGTTCTGGGTCGCACGGGCGAGGTGACCAACAAGATTGGCACCTATACCAAGGCCGTCCTGGCGCGCCGTCACAAGGTGCCGTTCTATGTCGCGATTCCACTCTCCACCCTCGACTGGAATCTTAAGTCTGGGTCGGACATCCCTATTGAGGAGCGGAATGAAGACGAGGTTCTGGGAGCGTGGGGGCAAAATCGTGCAGGCAAGAGGGACTATGTGCGGATCGCGAACCCCAGCAGCCGAGCCTTCAACCCCGGCTTCGATGTGACGCCACCCGATCTGATCACCGGCATCATCACTCCGATGGGGATTTTTCGCCCGCAGGATCTCTGGAAGAATCGAGCGAAGTTCGGACCGAATGCGCAGCACTGAAAACTGAATACTTCCCCCTCATTTTCCCCCTTTCGCCCGGGGTGTCCTTTCACTATCTTCTGCCCATGAGTTCGACTGTCGCTCCGTTGCCCACTGTTCCGGACGCCATGGGCCATTTCGGCCCCTTCGGCGGCCGTTACGTTCCCGAGACGCTCATGCACCCGTTGCAGGAGTTGGAGCGTGAATACTTCCGGGCGCAACAGGATCCGGAATTCCAACGTGAGCTCGATTACTACTTGCGCGAATTTTGCGGCCGACCCACTCCGCTTTACCTGGCTGAACGGCTGACCCGCGAACTCGGAGGGGCTCGGATCTATCTCAAACGGGAGGACCTGCTGCACACTGGCGCGCACAAAATCAACAACGCTATCGGTCAGGTGCTCCTGGCGCGTCGAATGGGCAAGACGCGGGTGATCGCGGAGACAGGTGCTGGGCAACATGGCGTCGCGACAGCGACGGTGGCGGCTATGTTTGGGTTGAAGTGCGTGATCTATATGGGCGCTGTGGATTGTGAGCGTCAGGCGCTGAATGTGTATCGCATGAAAATGCTCGGGGCCGAGGTGGTCTCTGTGCACGCCGGGCAGAAAACCCTCAAGGAGGCGGTGAGTGAGGCGATGCGTGACTGGGTCACACATGTTCGGAGTACTCACTACATCCTCGGCACAGCCTATGGGGCGCATCCTTATCCGCTGATGGTTCGGAATTTTCATCGAGTGATTGGCGATGAAGCGCGCCGACAGATCCTCGAGAAGGAGGAACGGCTTCCCGATCTACTCATCGCCTGCGTTGGCGGGGGATCGAACGCGATCGGTCTGTTCTATCCCTTTCTGAATGACACTTCGGTGAAAATGCTGGGAGTCGAAGCCGGCGGTGAAGGCATCACTCCGGAGAAACACGCCGCTCGATTTCAGGGTGGATCGCTCGGTGTGCTGCAAGGCACGCGAAGCTATATTCTGCAAGACGAGTGGGGGCAGATCCAGTCGACCCATAGCGTGAGCGCCGGCTTGGACTACGCTGCCGTGGGACCGGAACATGCCTGGCTCCACGACCAGGGTCGGGTGGAATATACTTACGCGACCGACCCTCAGGCCCTGGATGCGTTCATCAAGCTGGCGCGAATGGAAGGGATCATTCCGGCCTTGGAGAGCGCCCATGCGGTGGCGGCTTGCTTTGATCGGGCCCCGAAGATGTCGAAAGACTCGATCATCATCGTCAATCTGTCCGGACGCGGAGACAAAGACGTCTCGCAGGTGGCGGCACGGATTCAGTTGTGAAGCAGAATGCCTCACCGGTCGTCTGGTCTTTGTCGTTGGGGTCAGCGCGATCCTATTGAGCATCATGAACCCATTTTCCAAGCTGCGGTCGCCGCCCTACTCCTGGGTGTCGCTCGTGTTTGTTCTTTCCGTTTCTTCCGCCCTGGCTGCACAGGACCCTGCTGGGATCGAGTTCTTTGAAAAACAAATTCGTCCTCTCTTCGTTGAGCACTGCTATGGCTGTCATAGCACAAGCGCGGAGAAGGGGATCAAGGGCGGATTAAATCTCGAAACTCGCGACGGCTTGCTCACCGGAGGAGAGAACGGTGCGGCGATTATCCCTGGCGACCCGGAGCGGAGCCTGCTGATCAAAGCTGTTCGCCACACCGATGAGCATCTGCAGATGCCCCGGAAGAACAAGAAGCTCTCCTCGGAGCAGATCACTGCCCTTGAGGCTTGGGTGAAGATGGGAGCCCCAGATCCCAGGACGGGCGCGCCGTTGGCGAAGGCTTGGAAAGCGGATACCCGAAGCCATTGGGCGTTTCAAACGGTTAAGGAACCGCCGGTGCCGGTAGTCAAGAACACGTGGCAAGTGCGAAATCCCGTGGATGCGTTTCTGCTGGCCCGTTTGGAGCCGAAGGGACTTCGTCTCGCTCCCGAAGCGGATCGCCGCACTCTCATTCGACGAGCCTCCTTCGATCTCACCGGATTGCCCCCCACGGCCTCGGATGTCGGAGCCTTTCTGAAAGACAAATCCGCCGATGCCTATTCTCAGCTGGTCGACCGTCTGCTGGCCTCTCCGCGATACGGTGAACGCTGGGCGCGCTACTGGCTGGATGTGGCGCGCTATGCGGACACCAAAGGCTACGTGTTTGAGGAGGAACGACGCTATCCCTATTCCTACACCTATCGCGACTATGTCATTCGTGCCTTCAATGAAGATCTTCCTTACGACCGCTTCCTGATCGAGCAACTGGCAGCGGATCTTCTGCCGTTGGGCGGGGATAAGCGCCCCTTGGCGGCGATGGGTTTTCTTACGCTGGGTCGGCGGTTTTTGAACAATGAAGCCGACATCATCGATGACCGCATCGATGTGGTGTGCCGAGGGACCATGGGACTTACCATGGGCTGTGCCCGTTGCCACGATCACAAGTTCGACCCCGTCACCATGAAGGACTACTACGGACTCTACGGCGTCTTCGCCAGCAGCCATGAGCCGGAGGAGAAGCCGCTCTTGGGGGAGGCTGACCTGCCCAAGGAGTATCCGGAATATCTGGCCGAGCGGAAAAAGCGAGTGGAGGAACGTCAGCAGTATCGAGCGGACCGGGATGCTGAGGCCTTGTTGAAGGTCCGATCGCAGGTAGGCGACTATCTTCTCGCGACGGTGGAGGCCAAACGGCTGCCCGACGGTGAGGGTCGTGAAAAGTTAATTCGCGAACGGAAATTGGAGCCTTTGGTGGGGCACAAGTATCGCGAACGCTATGAGGGTTGGATCAAGCAGCCGCCCGGAGCTCTATCCCTCTGGTTCTCCTTCGCAGCCCTAGCCGAAACCAACTTCGCGACGGCCGCCCGCGAGCTCAGCGAGCATCTTCCGTCTGGAACAGCCTCGGGGCTGGTGGCTCGTTTCGCCTCCACGAACGCGCCCACGACCCTGAAAGAAGCGGCTGCGCGGTATAACGACTGGTTTGCCGCCGCGGCGAAAGAATTCACCCAGCCGACCCATGCGGTCGCCAGCGGAGAATTCGCTGAAGCTTCAGCGTTTTTTCAGTCTCCCGAGTCGCCCCTTATTCTTAACCCGGATGAGCTGCATCGAGTGTTCGACACGCCGGCGCAGCAGAAGCTGCGTGCGTTGCAACGTCGCATTGATGAATTGGATGCCACGCATGCAGGAGCCCCGCCGCGTGCGATGGCCCTGAAGGACAATGCGGAGCCGACCCGTCCTCATATTTTCAAACGGGGCAATCCGGGCAGTCCGGGCGACGAGGTTCCCCGCCAATTTATCGAGGTGCTCAGCTCGAAGAATCGGAAGCCGTTTGAAAAAGGAAGCGGGCGACTTGAGCTCGCGCAAGCGATTGCAAGTCCGGAGAACCCTCTGACGGCGCGTGTTTTTGTGAACCGGGTGTGGACCTACCATTTCGGAACGCCGTTCCTGCGCACCCCGAGTGATTTCGGAGTTCGCTCGGATCCGCCCAGCCATCCGGAGCTGCTCGACTATTTGGCCGCGCGGTTCATGGCGGAAGGATGGTCGGTGAAAAAGCTGCATCGGCTTCTCCTGCTCTCCGCGGCGTATCAGCAGTCGAGTGAGGAACAGGTTCGAGCGGAGCAAGTGGATCCGGCAAATCAGCTCTACTGGCGGCAGAATCGGAGAAGACTCGATTTTGAAGGGATGCGCGACACACTCCTTGCGGTCTCTGGATCGCTGAACACCACCGTGGGTGGACATGCGGAGGACATCACGACGGAGCCGTTTACCACGCGTCGAACGGTGTATGGATTCGTGGAACGGCAGAATCTCCCGGGCCTATTCCGAACTTTTGACTTCGCCAGCCCGGACGCGACCAGCCCGCAGCGCTTCATCACCACCGTACCTCAACAGGCGCTCTTTTTGATGAACAGTCCCTTTGTCATTCAGCAGTCGCGGGCGATCCTGGAGCGCGATGAGTTGAAACGGGCGAAGTCCGACGACGAGCGAATTCGAGCTCTCTACGAGGTGGTGTATCAACGGCGTCCGGACTCTGCGGAAGTGAAGCTCGCTCACGAGTTCCTCCAGCGAGCCAAACCGGAGCCGGCGGACGAAGTGCTTCCGCCCGCCATCTGGCAGTACGGATACGGTGAGGTGGACGAATCTTCGGGCAAGGTGAAAGCCTTCACGGCTCTCCCTTATTTCAACAACTACTCATGGCAGGGCGGCAAAGAGCTTCCGGATCCGAAGCTTGGCTGGGTGCTGCTGAGTTCCGAGGGAGGGCACCCGGGGAAGAATCCTGGCTTCGCAGCCATCCGCCGCTGGGTGGTGCCCCGAGACGGGGTGGTTCATTTCAAAGGAGAGCTCCAGCACCCAAGCGAACAAGGTGATGGGGTCCGAGCGCGGTTGATCTCCAGTCGCGAGGGGAGAGCGGGAGAGTGGATCGTGCAGGGTTCGAAAACCAATACCGTGATTGAGAAGATCAAAGTGAAGCGGGGGGATACTTTGGATCTGGTGACTGATTCTCGCGGCAACGAGGGGTTTGACAGTTTCAGCTGGACTGGGAGGTTTCGCTATCCCGGAGCGGACGCCAAGAAGGAGGATGCGCCTCGAAGGGTCTGGCGCTCGAAGGATGATTTTTCCGGTCCACAACCCGCGAAAACGCCCTCGCTGGGAAATTGGGAGAAATACGCCCAAGCGCTCTTGCTCTCAAACGAGCTTTTCTTTGTCGATTGATACCCCGATTTCCCGATCAGAGCAGGTCGGGGTCCCAGAACTGGGTTGTTGCTTTATTGTCACATTCGCGCTCTTGACCTAGCAAGGGGCGTTCCGGTTCTATCACGTTAAATCTCTCTTGAGCTCAACAGCGATCATCACCCCCGCAGGCACCGTGCGCGCCTTGATTGATATCGGCACGAACTCGGTGAAATTGTTGGTGGCGGAGGTGTCGGGTCATTCGGTGCGTCCTCTCCATGAGGAGAGCGAGCAGACACGATTGGGAAAAGGCTTTTACGAAACGCATCAACTCCAGCCGGATGCGATTCACGACACGGGGCTGGCGGTGGCGCGTTTTGCAGCGCTCTCAGCCGAGTGGAAACCTTCCACCCTTCGAGTGATTGCCACCAGCGCGGCGCGGGACGCTCAAAACCAGGAGGCCCTGCTGGAATCCGTTCGACGGATTGCCGGGCTTCGTGTGGAGGTCATCTCCGGGGATCAGGAAGCGGAGTGGGTCTATCAAGGAGTCACCTCGGATCCCGCGCTGATGGGACAGCGGTTGCTCATTCTGGACGTGGGTGGCGGCAGCACCGAGTTCATCCTGGGTGAAGGCGACCACACGCAATTCCGGGAAAGCTTCCCGCTGGGGAGCGTGCGGCTCATGGAACAGTTGCAACCCGGCGATCCGCCTCCTCCCTCCGATCTTGCTCGCTGCCGTTCGACCCTCGCCGAGTTCATCCGCTCGAGGGTGGTTCCAAAGGTCGGCCTCGCGGTGCGGTCAACGGGCGGCCCCTGCCAGCTGATCGGAACCGGCGGCGCGTCCACGATCATGGGGCGAATTGTTTATCAGCTGGAAAACTTTGAGCGCTCGCAACTCGAGGGCGCGACGCTGAGCCTGTCTCAGGTCAAGGCGTTGGTGGAGCGCCTCTGGAGCCTTCCTCTGGTGGAGCGCAAACGGATCGTGGGTCTGCCCAAGAAGCGGGCGGATGTCATCCTTACCGGGGCCGCTATCTACGAAGGGGTGATGGAGCAACTCGGGTTCGCGGAAGTCCGTATCAGCACTCGAGGTCTTCGTTTCGGAGGCGTGCTGGATTGAGCTGGTTCAAGTCTCTTCCGGTTTTTCGCTTCGATCCAGCTGTCCCTCCCAACTCGCCACCACCGCGGTCGCGAGACAATTTCCCACCAGGTTTACCGTGGTACGAGCCATGTCCATGAGTTCGTCCACGCCCATGATCAGCACCAATCCCTCGATCGGCAGTCCGAAGCTCACCAGCGTCCCTGCCAGGATTACCTGAGACGCGCGAGGCACGCCGGCCATTCCCTTGCTCGTGAGCATCAGGGTCAACATCATGGCGATTTGCTGTGACCCGCTGAGTTCGATTTTCGCCGCTTGAGCAATGAACACCGAGGCGACAGCGAGATAGAGTGTGGAGCCGTCCAGGTTGAAGGAATATCCCAGAGGCATGACAAACGACACGATTTGACGGGGCACGCCGAAAGCGATGAGCCGCTTCATTGCGTCGGGCAACGCGGCATCAGAAGAGGTCGTGGAAAAGGCCAGGAGAGTTGGCTCCTTGATGAAGCTGAGCAATCGTAAGAATCGCACCCGCGCTATCCAAGCCGCTGGAACCAGCACCAGGAGAAAGAAGGCCAAAAGTGCCCCGTAAAGGGTCAGGATCAACTTGAGGAGGTTGATCAAGACCTCCCATCCGCTGTGCCCAACGGTGAACGCCATCGCAGCGCCCACGCCTATCGGGGCAAATTTCATGACGATTCCCACGAATTGAAACATGATCTCAGCCAGGGAATCACAGAATCCCATCATCGCCGTTCGCGCTCCTACCGGGGCTTGGGTCATGGCGATGGCGAAGAGCACGCTGAAGACAACCACCTGCAGGACATCGTTCTTGGCTGCGGCGTCAAAAAAGCTCTTCGGGACCAGGTGCTCGATGATGCCAGTGAAGGTGATTTTGGTCGCGGCTGGCAGATCCGCGTTCACCCCCAGGGGCGGGAGTTTCATTCCATCCCCGGGTCGAGTGAGGTTGACCGCCGCGAGTCCGACCAGCAGGGCCAGAGTGGTGACGATCTCGAAATAGACGATGGCCTTGAAGGCCAGGCGTCCCACCGTTTTCAGCTCACCTCCGTGACCGGCAATCCCCACCACCAAGGTCGAGAAAATGAGCGGCACCAGCAGGCATTTAATCAGGTTCAGAAAGACGGTGGAGAGCACCTTCAAGTTCTGGGAGAACTCCGGAAAAAAATGGCCGAGTGCGACCCCCGCGACCATGGAGAGGATGATCCACTGGGTAAGACTGACGCGTCGGAGCAAGGTGAACATTGCGGGACGAGAGTCGGCTAGCTCGTTCGCTTCAACCAGCCCAGCGGGTGGGTGGTGATGACGAAGCGCTGACACTTCTCATGATCCACTTGGAAGTTGAGATGGGTTTTTAGGAATTTCTTGATGGCGGGCAGCGGACCAGGGCGCATTCGGCACCACATGATATGGGTATCGATCACTCCGTCCTGAACCCAGAAGTAGCTATTGGGCGTGACGAATGGGGCGTAGGCTTCCATTTCTTTGAGGACGTGCTGTTCCGAGTGGTCGCTGTCCAGGATGACGAGAATGGGGCCTTTGACGCTCTCAACAATCTTGCGGACCTTGGCGAGGGTCTCGGGAGCGACGGTGTTTCCGATCATGAATTCGATGCGCGGGTGGGTATGCTTATGTCTTCGATCGATATCGATGGAGACCACTCGTCCCTGTCCCATGAGATCGAAAAGGTTGGCGTAGAAAAATGTCGAACCTGCTTTGTTGGTCCCCGTTTCGATAATCAATTCTGGTTTGACCTCGTAAACGACCTCCTGGAGCACCCAGAGGTCCATTATGTTTTGCCAGCAGTGTTTGCCCATCCACTGGGTGTGTCCGAAGTCCTCGGTGCGGAACATGAGGTGGTGGAAGAAAAACCAATTCACGATCGGCGCTAGCGAAAACTCATAGCAAAAAACCCCAGCCTTCAAGAGAGCCTTCACTTTGGATCGGATGAAGTCGGACTTGAGGAGACGCTTTAGCATGAGACGTGATAGCTGGCGAATCCTGGAGTGGCAATCCTTTAGCAGTAGTTTACCGGTGCTTCCAATGAACAAATCTCAAAACCGTTGGAGCGCAACAATGGATGGAATCAGGTTCATCGGCCTTGCCACGCGCCCTGGGCGCTAGAGTTGCTCATTTTGGATCCATGAACGGCCGTTTCGCCTGCACTTGCATCGATCTGTCTTGGAAATTGCGGGTCTCCGTCGCGAAATCGCCCTTCGCGAATCCAAAATCAAAAATAAGAACTGCGGTACCGAAATTCATTGTCATTGTGCTTTCCCCATTTAGCTTTCCCGCAGGCGCATGACAAAAACATTTGCCCAGTTAGGATTTCCGGGTCGCTTGATCGCGGTGGAAGGTCTGGATGGGTCTGGAAAGTCGACCCAGATCTACCTTTTGAAGCGATGGTTGGAGAAGGAGGGTTTGAAAGTATTTTTCAGTGAATGGAATTCTTCGGAGCTGGTGAAGTCCGCGACCAGTAAGGCGAAGAAGCGTGAGCTGCTTTCACCAACCACCTTCAGTCTGATCCATGCCACGGATTTTGCCGATCGGTATGAGCGACAATTGGTCCCGCTGCTTCGTGCGGGGTATCTGGTGCTCTGCGATCGCTATATTTTCACGGCCTTCGCGCGCGACACCGTGCGCGGCTGTCCGCCAAACTGGGTCCGCGGCATCTATGACTTTGCCGCGCTGCCGGATCTCACCTTCTTCTTCCGTGCGGATCTGGAGATCTCCCTCAACCGCATTCTTGATGGGCGCCCGCAGCTGAAGTATTTCGAGGCCGGCATGGACTTGCGGCTTTCCACGGATCCGTATGAAAGCTTCCGGATCTTTCAGGGCCGGATTCTGGAGCAGTATCTCTCCATGAGCACTGAGTTCAAATTCCTGCTCATCGACGCGAATATGCCTATTGAAGTGCAGCAGAACGTGGCGAGGGATTTAATCGTCAACCGAATTGATTTGAATGCCTTCCGACGCGTCCAATCGGGCAAGTCGGCGGGTAAGAGCAGCCTAGCCTAGAATGAGCACGCGACGACCTAAAGTCAGCAAACCCTTCAGCTTTCCGCGCATCGTGGTGCCGAAGGCGACCCAGAGGCGGTTCTACGGCCACGGCATCCCTGGCGTGGATCCCAACAAACTTCATGGGAAGCTCATCGTCGTGGAGGGATGCGATGGATCGGGCCGTTCGACTCAAATCCAGATGCTGATGGAGTGGCTTGAGAGCAGTGGCCATGCGACCACCCTCGTCGGATTGAAGCGATCCACGCTGGTGAGCGAGGAATTGAACGTGGCGCAAAATGGAAACACGCTCAGCCACACCACCATGAGCCTGTTTTACGCCACCGACTTTGCCGACCAGTTGGAGAACGTCATTTTTCCTGGGCTGAAGGCGGGTCGGATGGTTTTGGCCGACCGCTACATCTACACATTGATGGCCCGGGATCTGGTGCGCGGAAGCGACCTTGATTGGCTGCAGAACCTTTATGGCACAGCCCTGATTCCGGATGCGGTGTTCTATTTGGATGTGTGCACGGAGGAGCGGTTGCAGCGCAATTTCGCGAAAGATTTTGCTCTGGATTACTGGGAGAGTGGGATGGATTTGGGCTTCTCGCGGGAGATGTTTGACAGTTTTCTGAAGTATCAGGCGCTGGTGGAGCGTGAGTTTCGCAAGCTACAGAAGATTTACGGATTCAACATCGTGGATGGCAATCGTTCCTCGGACGAGATCAACACCGAGCTGCGGCGCAAGACTTCGGCGGTGCTCACTGGAAGCTAACCGCTGCGCTGGTTTTCGACGTTGAATTGCATTCGATATGCCCGACCCAACGACAAAGTCTGAGCTCTACATTGGGGTGGATCTCGGAGGAACCAAGATTCTCGCTGGGGTGTTTGATTCGCGTCTCAAGCTGATCGGCACCTACAAGCTCAGCACCAAGGCCCAACGCGGCTCCGAAGGAGTTATCGAGCGGATCTCCCGTTGCGTGCGGGATGCGGTGGATGAGTGTGATCTCAAGCTGGACCAAGTGAGAGGCATCGGCATCGGGGCGCCGGGTGCGGTCGATTCAGTTTCGGGCACTGTGGTGTTCGCCCCCAACCTCGACTGGCGTGATGTGCCCCTGGCTAAAGAGCTGAGCCAGGAACTCAAACTGCCGGTATTTCTTGAAAACGACTGCACCCTTTCGATGCTCGGGGTTTATGAGGCGGAGCTCGAGACCAAGCCGCGCAGTGTGTTGGGAATTTTTTTAGGAACCGGCATTGGGGGTGGGCTCATTCTTGATGGCGAGATTTATCGCGGATTCACCCGATGCGCAGGGGAGGTTGGGCACATGGTTTTGGAGATCAATGGACCGAAATGCGGTTGCGGAAACCGAGGCTGTTTCGAAGCGTTAGCCAGTCGGACTGCGCTTTTTCAGCGGATCCGCAGTGCAGTCAAGGAGGGGCAGGAGACGTTGCTGACTGGGATGCTGGGCAAGGATCTTGAGGATCTGAGGAGTGGCGATTTGCGCAAGGCGATCCGACGCGGTGACAAGTTCGTGGATCACATTGTGGAGGAGGCCGCGGAGTATACCGGGATTGCGGTGGCAAATCTTGCGAATATACTGGGTCCCGAGGTGATTGTTCTCGGCGGCGGTGTGATCGAAGCGTTGGGGGATGAGATGATGTCCATCATCGTGGAGACTGCCAATGACTATGCGATGCCGGGAGCGCTTAAAGGTGTGGAGATCATCGCCACCGAACTTGGCGACAACGCGGGTATCACCGGCGGCGCTGTGCTGGCTCGGAAATCGCTCAAATAGGGTTGCCTCGAGCGCAGTGCTCGAATAAGCGCCTGGGTGGAGCGGAGCAGAGCTGAAAATGCTCACCCTGGGTAAAATGCAGCCTGCGTAGATTTTATATGAGCAATTTGGGGACATGCCGTGCGACGAACGAGGCTGTGGTTCGGTGGGTGAAGGAGATGGCCGATCTCTGCACTCCCGACCTGGTTTTCTGGTGTGACGGCTCGGAAGCCGAGCGCGCGGCGCTTACCGCCGAGGCCGTGAAGCAAGGAGTGCTGGTGGAGCTCAATCAGCAAAAGCTACCTGGCTGCTATTACCATCGATCGAACCCCAATGACGTGGCGCGAGTCGAGCAGTGCACCTACATTTGCTGCGACTCTGAAGAGGATGCCGGCCCGACCAATAATTGGATGTCGCCGGCGGAGGCCTACACAAAACTTCATGCCCTGAGCCGTGGCGGGATGAAGGGGCGCACGATGTATGTCATTCCCTATCTCATGGGGCCTCCCGGTTCACCTCTTTCCGAAATCGGGGTGGAGCTCTCCGACTCGATCTACGTGGTGCTGAACATGCGCATCATGGCTCGCATGGGTGAAGTGGCCCTGCGCGAGCTGGGGGAGCGTAGTACGTTCAACCGCGGACTCCACTGCATGCTGGATGTGAATCCGGATCGACGTTTCATCTGCCACTTCCCTCAAGACAACGCCATCATCTCGGTGGGCTCCGCCTACGGCGGCAATGTGCTGCTGGGAAAGAAGTGTTTGTCGCTTCGGATTGGATCCTGGCTCGGTCGAAAAGCCGGTTGGCTCGCAGAGCACATGCTCATCCTGGGCGTGGAGTCGCCCCAGGGGGAGAAGACCTACGTTGCCGCAGCGTTTCCGAGTGCCTGCGGGAAGACGAATTTCGCGATGATGATCCCTCCTCCCCGGTTTCAGGGCTGGAAAATCTGGACCGTTGGCGATGACATCGCGTGGATGAAGCCGGGAGCGGACGGGCGACTCTACGCGATCAACCCCGAGAACGGCTACTTCGGCGTGGCTCCGGGGACGAATCTGAAGTCGAATCAGAACGCGATGCAAACCATCACCCGCGACACCATCTTCACCAACGTCGCGTTGCTACCCGATGGGGATGTGTGGTGGGAGGGCAAGGATGGAGCACCGCCATCCGAATGCCTGGACTGGAAGGGAGAGAAGTGGACCCCTGCCTCGAAGGAGAAAGCGGCACATCCGAACAGCCGGTTCACAGCCCCGATGAAAAACAATCCGATGCTGGCCCCTGAAGTGGACGATCCCAACGGGGTGCCGATCAGCGCGATCATCTTCGGCGGACGACGAGCCACCACGCTTCCTCTAGTCTATGAGGCGTTCAATTGGGTTCACGGCGTCTATCTCGGGGCCACCATGGGATCCGAAACCACCGCCGCCGCTTCGGGTGCAGTCGGTCAAGTGCGGCGGGACCCGATGGCCATGCTCCCCTTCTGTGGATACAATATGGCGCATTACTTTCGCCATTGGCTGAACATGCGACGTCGGATCAAATACCCGCCCCGCATTTTTAACGTGAACTGGTTTCGCAAGGACGATCAGGGAAATTTCCTCTGGCCAGGATTTGGTGAGAACATGCGCGTGCTGAAATGGATCATCGATCGATGCAAGGGTTGCGTGGGAGCCTACGAGACGCCGCTGGGCTGGTTTCCGCGGCCCCAGGACGTTGACCTTGAGGGGTTGGAAAACTTCAGCACGGCCGACCTGGAGCGTGCTCAGAGCATCAACCTTGAGGAGTGGCGTCGTGAGGTGATCTCTCAGGATGAGCTTTTCGTAAGGCTCTATTCCTATCTTCCCAAGGAGATGATCTTTCAACGCGAGTTGCTAGTGTCCCGGCTTTAGAGAGGTGCCAGGTTTAATCACTGCGCAGTAGCTCCGAGCTCTTCCCATCGGCGATAGAGAAGGGCGACTCGTTTTTTTCCGGCCTCCAGCTCGGCCAACAGTTCAGTGGTTCGCGATGCGTGGGTGCGGTGGAAGTCCGGTGACGCGAAAAGATCTTCGATTCGTCCCACTTCCGCTTCGGCCTCCTGGATCGCGGTCTCCATCCCATCCAGCTCGCGCTGTTCTTTGAAGCTGAGTTTTCGCTTTTTGGCTTCGAGCTCCAAGGGCGTCGATGGCTGAGAGACCTGGCTGCCCTTGCCCTTTGCGGTCCCGGGAGGCTGTGCGGCCCGCTCCTTCAGCATCTGTTTGTCCCGTCGAATTTTCTCGAGATAGTAGTCGTAGTTTCCAACGCTGTAGGTGACCCGACCCTCTCCCTCGAACGCCAGGATGCCGGTGCAGACGCGATTCAGAAAATAGCGATCGTGGCTCACCACCATGAGGCAGCCGGTAAAGGCGATCAGAGCCTCTTCCAGTACGCGCAGCGTGGGGAGATCCAAATCGTTAGTGGGCTCATCCAGCATCAGGAAGTTTCCCCCCAGCTTGAGAATTCGGGCGAGCAGGAGGCGGCTTCTTTCGCCGCCGCTCAAATGTTTCACCTGAGTGACGATTCGGTCGTCGGTGAAGAGGAACCGCTTGAGGTAGCCGCGGAGAGACAGGCGCGAATCACCCCAACGTACCCATTCGCTCCCATCGCTCACTTCTTCCAGCACGGTGCGCTCCTCGCGGAGCTGAATCCGGCTCTGATCGACATAATTAAACTCCGTCAATTGGCCAACCCGCACTTCGCCTTCGGTCGGGGGATGTTGCCCTAGGATGATGCGCAGAAGTGTAGTTTTGCCGAGTCCGTTGCGTCCGGTGATGCCGATGCGCATCCCTCCCGCGAGGTTCAGATCGAGCGAGCTGAAGAGCCTCCTTCCGCCGAGCTCGACTCCAACATTCACCAGATCGACCACACGATTCCCCAGTTGGGGTGGCGGTGGGATGATGAGATCCATCTCGGTCTCATCGGGAGGAGGGCCCTGTTCTGTGGCATCGGACAATCGGTCCAGGCGACTTTTTGACTTGGTGGTGCGCGCCTTCGGTTGGCGGCGAGCCCAATCGATTTCCCGTCGCAGGAACATTTGTCGCTTGTGCTCAACCTGCTCCTCCCCGGCAAGCCTCTCCGCTCGAGTCACGAGATAATCGGTGTAGTTGCCGTCGTAACGTTCGAAGGCCCCGTTGCGGAGTTCAACAATGCCATTGGCCACTCGGTCTAGAAAAAAACGATCGTGAGTGACCACCAAAAGCGCCCCAGGGTATTGCTCGAGGAACTCCACGACCCACTCGATGCTCTCGGTATCGAGATGGTTGGTTGGCTCATCGAGGATCAAGAGATCGGGTCGCGAAACGATGGCTCGCGCCAGCGCGACCCGGCGCTTCTCACCCCCGGAAAGGGTATTGATGTCCCGATCGGCAGCGGGGCAGTTCAGTTCAGAGATAGCGACGCCGATGCGATGATCCAGGTTCCAACCGTCAAAGTGCTCGATGCGCTCCTCGATTTCCGCATGACGCGGGGAATCGCCTGGCAGGGATTCGAAATCGTGGATCAGGTCGAGCACATGCCGGGCACCGGAGCGGATGTTGTCCCAGACGTTCAGCGTGGGATCCAAGGTGAATTCCTGGGGCAGGTATCCCACCACCAGGCCACGCTGACGGGTCACGGTGCCGGAATCGGGGATGATTTCTCCCGCGATAATGCGAAGGAAAGTGGTCTTTCCCGAACCATTCCGTCCTACCAGTCCGATACGGTTTCGCTCTGCCACAGCAAGGGAGGCGTGGTCGAGGAGAACTCGGTCGTTATGACGGAGCTCGATGTCCTGGGTCGTCAGAATGGCGGTCGTTGGTTCCATAGTATCGGTCGATACTCTGCCTGAGGCGACATCTGGGAGCTATCAGAAAGGCTGAGCCGCGTTGTTTACGGGTGTGATTCAAAGTGTGTGAGAATGGAGTCTTCTGTAGCGTCGTCCGTATCGGACGATCCGGGCGGGGATGGGCCGATACGGCCCACGCTAC
>JAYTTC010000521.1:0-4689 GCA_043745255.1 Verrucomicrobiales bacterium | reverse complement strand
CGGTGGTTTCTCGATCGAGGCGATTGATCAGATGGGACTCGAGACCCTCTCCAAGATACAGTCGGACTCGGCTGACCAAGCTCGAATAAACGTCCCCTTTGGTGGGATGACAAACCAGGTCCGCGGGTTTGTTAATCACCAATAGGTCAGCATCTTCATGGACGATCTCAAACGTGGGCGGCACGTCTCAGACTGAACTGAAACTTGACACAGGTGAACTGGGAAAATGCGGTAGCTTCCCCGTTCGAGGGTCATCGGAGCATCGAAACTTCTTCCCTCCTCCGTTGTCAAACCCTTGTCATGTCCGAGGGAAGCCGTAGTGTTCCGCCCATGCGCAATCAGCTCATACTCGGGGTGGGGATTCTGATGGTGGTGTTTCAAGGGTTCGCAGCAGATGTCATCCAGCTCAAAGAGCAAGGCTCAGTGTCGGGAAAAATCCTAGCCGACAACCCAGACTACGTGGTGGTCGACCTCGGTTTCACCGCGCTTACCATTCCGCGCTCTCAGATCTCCAAGATTAGCCCCTCGACGGAGATGAAAGCCCCCGTCGCAGCAGCCACTGCAGTGGGAGAGAACAGCTCCAAACTCTATTTTTTCGCCAAGACTCTGCCTCCAGAACGTTCTGTGCGAGACTTAGCAAAGGAGCTGGGCGAAGCGGTAGTTCAAGTGCGGACTCCGGGTGGACTCGGATCTGGATTCATCCTCAACGAGGAGGGATATCTGATCACCAATTTTCACGTCATCGAGGGCGAAACGCAGATTTCGGTGGAGGTGTATCATCAATCGTCGAATGGGCAACTGGAGAGAAAGCCCTATAAAAAGGTAAAGATCATCGCGATCAACAAGTTTCATGATCTTGCGCTGCTGAGAATCGACGATGAAGGCGCATCGAAGTTCAAAAGAGTGCTTCTCGGTGATGCGGACCCATTGGGGCAGGGAGAGAGAGTTTTCGCAATTGGGAGTCCCTTGGGTCTGGAAAGAACCGTGACGGAGGGCATCGTCAGCACCAAGAGCCGCGAGGTGCAGGGAGAGCTCTATCTCCAGACCACGGCCCAGATCAATCCCGGGAACAGCGGTGGACCGCTTTTCAACCTGCGCGGCGAGGTGGTGGGGGTCACCAATATGAAGATTACTTTTGGAGAGGGTCTCGGTTTTGCGATTCCCGCCGAGGCGGTGAAGTTCTTTCTCGATCACCGAGACGCCTATTCCTACGACAACGACAATCCCAGCAATCCCTATCGCTACCTGGAACCTCCGAAGCTGCCGGTCAGTTCTTCCGCAAAACCAGTCGAGGGTAAGAAGGGCCAGGGGATTTAACCGTCGCAAGTCCTGTTAAGTGCTGGCCCGATGCTGGCGATCAATGTTCTAAGTACGTCCGCTGCACAACTCATATGACTGCTCCTGTGAAATCCATCGCGATCCGGATAATTCTCCTTTGCGCCGCCCTCCGTTTAGGTGCCGCGGCCACTCTCCCCCCGGAAAAGCTTCTTCCTTCCTCCACCCTGGTCGTGATCACGGTCCCGGACTTGAACCGTGCGAAGGCTGCCGCTGATCAGGATGGCAGCTGGTTGCTGATGAAGGATCCGGTGATGAAGCCGTTCCTGGACAAGTTTGTCGCGAAGTGGAATCTAGAGGTGGTCACCAAAGTGGAGAAGCAATTTGGCCTCAAGCTTGCGGATTACACCGATCTAGCGCAGGGACAGATTACGCTTGGATTGCTCTCGCCCCGTGATCCAGAACAACCGAAAGCTCGGTTCCCTTTCATTTTTCTGCTCGATGCCGGATCGAAGTCCGACCAGCTCAAGACCCGTTTGGAAGACTTTCGTAAACGGTGGGTCGATTCTGGCAAGAAGCTAAGGATGGACAAGGTTCGTGGAGTGGAGTTCGCCACCCTGGTTTTCACGGGTGAAGAGCTGGAGAAAGCGCTAGATCAGGCGTTCCCTGGCAAGAAACCCAATGAGGATGACGATGACAAGCCAAAGGGCAAGAATGCGGATGCCAAGGGGGATTCCGTTGAGAAGTATGAATGGCTTATCGGTCAAAGCGAATCGCTGCTGGTGATCGGAAACTCGGCCGCGGAGGTGGAGCATCTCCTGGCGCTGCAGGCGGGAGCAGGGGGCGGAGCGCTCGCAGAGGTTGCCAATTTCTCGGGCTATCAAAACAACCTCTTTCGTGATTCATCGGTCTTCGCTTGGGCCAATCTCCAGGACGTGGTGTCCCTGGTGAAGAAGTCGATGGCCACGGCGGATTCGAATCGCCGTGGCGGTGCCGAGGCGGGTCCCAATCCAGTGCAGCTCATGGAAGGCCTCGGCCTGGGTGGGTTGAAAGCCTTTGCTTACGGAATGCGATCAGGTCCCGAAGGGGTTGCCTATGATCTGCGGATTGCCGCGCCGGAGTCCGAGCGCAAGGGTCTCCTAAAGATGCTCTTCTTTGAAGGCAAGGACGCCTCTCCGCCTCCCTTTGTTCCGGCGGATGTTCTGAGCTTCAGTCGCTCCCGAGTTGACATGCTCCGGGCGTTCGAAACCCTTGAGTCCACGATCACCCAGGTATTTCCACCGAGCGCAGGGGTCATCAAGATGTTCATGGACACCACCGGGAAGGATAAGGATCCAAACTTTGATCTCCGCAAGAATCTCTTTGGCAATTTAGGGGACGATTACGTCTCCTACTCCCGAGCTCCTCGCGAGCGCACTTTGGAGAACCTGAACAAGTCTCCCTCGCTTCATTTGATTGGCTCGCGGGACGCCGAGCAGTTGATGACTGCGCTGAAGACGTTGAGCGCGTTCTTGCCGTCGCAAGCGGCCAAAAAGGAGCGTGAATTTCTTGGAAAGAAAATTACCAGCATCACTTTCCCGGGTTCCACTCAGCCGATGAGTTTTGCCTCGAGCGGCGGCTACTTGGCGATCTCCAGTGATGATGCGATGCTTGAAGAGTATTTGAGGAGTGCGGAGCAGAAGACCAAGCCGCTGCGTGAGGTGAACAGACTGGCGGATGATGCTCAAAAGGTGAAGGGGATGGCCACCGGCATGTTTGGATACGTCGATGGGGTCGAGTCCGCTCGGCTTCAGTTTGAGGTTCTAAAGAAAGAGTCGGGTGCGTTCGCGAATCTCATTGGAGCCATTCCATTCGCAGCGAGGCTCGGGTTTGATGAGGATACCAAATCGATTAAAGAGTGGGTCGATTTCTCACTCCTGCCGTCCTTCGACCAGGTGTCGAAGTACTTCAATCGCGCTGTCTATTCCGGAGTCTTTTCTGCCGAAGGGTTCGAGCTTCGATTCTTCGCGCCCACGCCGCCCACTCTGAAGAAGTGAACGGTCGCTCGACCGCCCTGCGGATCAGACTTGGTCCACCAGCTTCTGCATGGCTTCCGACTTCTCCTGGATGGACTGCACGAGTTTGAACTGCTTGCGGCAGCGATCAAGATTGTGATCAGGGCGATGCACTCGGAAGTAGTGATCCCCTTCGAGGTAGTCGGTTAAGAACCGAATGCCGATGGTGAGGGTGATCAGGGCGCCGCTCAAGACAAGGAAGGACTTTTCCTTCGGCGTCAGGAAGGACCTGGTGGATTCCAGATACCCTCGCGCGAGCTCGGCAAACAAGGGGAGCTCCATCTCCACTCGATCGAGGTAGGTCTCGTCTTCTGCCGTGCGACTCGTGGTGGTACGCACCATGTCTCCGAAGTCGTAGAGAACAAGGCCAGGCATGACGGTGTCGAGATCCACCACACACATCGCGGTGCCGTTCTCCAGATCCAGCATCACGTTGTTGAACTTGGTATCGTTGTGGGTGACTCGCTCGGGGATTTCCCCTCGCGCATGGGCGTCCAACAAGGTGTCGACGAGGGACTCTTGGTCGAGAACGAAGATGATTGCTTCGGCAGCCGACTGAGCGCGATTGCACTCATCGGCCGCAATAGCGTCCTGAAGGTGAGTGAACCGCTTTCGAGTGTGATGAAAATCAGGGATGGTGACCGCGAGGTCCTGGCAGGGGAGGTCGCTGAGGAGACTTTGAAATTGGCCGAACGCCAATCCGGCTTGATAGGCCTGAGCCGGAGTCTCTGCCGCCTCAAAAGTTCTGACCCGCTCCACGAAGCGAAAAGTCCGCCAGAAGCGACCCTGGTCATCGATATGAAACGGGTGCCCATCGCGACCGGAAATCACCTGCAGTGCCCGACGATCCAGATCGCAGGCTCCCTGTGATTTCAGACGCTCACGCAGATGCTGAGTGACTTGGACCACATTGTTCATCAAAGGAATGGGCTCCTTAAAGACCGCAGTATTGACGGTCTGATGAACGTAGCGCACCAGTTCACCGCATTGGTGATAGGCCACGGCGAATGTTTCATTGATATGCCCAACTTTGATTCGGTGCGCCTCGTGGAATTCGCCGTCGATTTCAAAACGCCTACCCACCGCCTGCAACATCCCGCGCTCTTCTGAGTTCATGAATAGGAAGCCTCCGACGCGACGAACAACACACTCGTCGAACTTGATGGCGCCTGGAGTTCGAACAAGCTACCACGTTTTTTTGAGGTTTCCAGCGGAGAGTGAGGAAGGGATGAGGGGGTGGCCAGCTGCCGCCGAGAATCATCCGAATTCCCTTTCCTCCAATCTAAAATCTAAGACGGGAACTGCTGGCCCCTCCCCCTTCGTGTCAGACATCTCCGTTCTGTAGCGTGGGCCGTATCGG
>JAYTTC010000520.1:0-4695 GCA_043745255.1 Verrucomicrobiales bacterium | reverse complement strand
CAGAAGCTCCGGGCGATCCCGCTGTTCTACCGAGGCATAGAACGCGTCCATATCGAGGTGAAAGATCACTCGATGCGGCGCTGAGGGAGCTGAATTAGAGTCTCGATTCACTCGATATGGCCCGCCGAGGGTCTGTCGGGGGTGCTTGTGCGAGGGCAGACTACGTGAGCCGTTGCGGTGCTCAACCGAGAAATGGTCTTCAGCCCTCAGCCTTCTTTTTCTGTAGTGCGGGCCGTATCGGCTCATCCCGGCCGAATCGTTCAGTGCGGACGACGCAACAGAGGCGGAAAGACATTGTCTGCGGTAAACACCTCATCCTGGACCTCGGCAGCGAAAAAAAGCTCTTCCGGCATTTCCTTTTGACGGTCCGAACCTCTTCCCGTAGGTTCTCGCCTCTTGTAATGAGGTCACGATGCTAGGGTTTATCATTAAAAAAGTATTCGGCTCGAAGAACGACCGCGAGGTGCGGCGTATGCGTCCTATTGTGGCGCAGATCAACGAGATCGAGCAAAAGCTCCAATCCCAGGATGCTGAGGTTCTTCGCCAGAAGACGGCAGAATGGAAGGCGAGGCTCTCGGCCATCGAGGATCGAGACGAGCTGGCTCGCGAGCTGAATCAGATCCTTCCCGAGGCGTTCGCCGTCGTAAAAAATGCCTGTCGCCGCCTTTGCGGGACCGACGTGATGGTCCGTGGGCACGAGATCCGTTGGGAAATGGTCCCCTTCGACGTGCAGTTGATCGGCGGCTGGGCGCTCCATACTGGGCGGATTGCTGAAATGGCCACCGGTGAAGGCAAGACTTTGGTCGCCACGCTTCCCACCTACCTCAATGCGCTCACCGGCCGCGGCGTGCATGTGGTCACGGTAAACGACTATCTCGCCGCCCGTGACGGCGAATGGATGGGCGCGGTCTATCGGCTTCTGGGACTTACCGTCGGATGCATCCTTCATGACCAGACCCCGGATGTCCGTCGCGCCCAATACGGGTGTGATATTACTTACGGTACCAATGCCGAGTTCGGCTTCGATTATCTTCGAGACAACGGCATGGCCGATCGCGCGGAGCATCAGGTTCAGCGCGGCCATTATTTTGCGATTGTTGACGAAGTGGATTCCATCCTGATCGACGAGGCTCGCACTCCATTGATCATCAGCGGTCCGGCCGTGGTGAACGCGGACAACGAACTCTACAATCAGCTCAAACCGAAGGTCTACTCGATCGTGAGCGCCCAGGAAAAGCTTTGTAACCGATGGGTTGGCGAGGCGACCGAGTGGGTCAAAAAGCTACGTCCTGAGGACGGATCGAATCCCCAGAATCCCGACGTTATCGAGCAGGAGCTCGGGTTGCTGATGTATCGGGTCAAGGTCGGGAATCCTCGGTCCGAAGGGCTGATGCGATTGCTGGAGGAGCCGGCCAATGCCGCGTTGATGCAAAAAGCGGAGCTTCGTCTGCATGGCGACCAGTCCAAGAAGGAGCTCTATGCCCAGAAAGAGGAGCTCTTTTATGCCATGGATGAGAAGAGCCACGAGGCGGATCTCACCGAAAAAGGCCGTGTTTTCCTTAGTCCTCAGGATCCCGACGCGTTTGTGCTTCCAGACTTGGCAACCGAGTATCACACCATCGACTCAGCCCCCAACCTCAACTCGCAGCAGAGGATGGATGCGAAGACCAAGCTCCAGGAGAAATTGGAGCAAAAGGCCCAGCAGATCCACGTGATCTCGCAGTTGCTGAAGGCGTATTCCCTCTATCTCATCGACGTGCACTATGTCGTCCAGGAGAACAAGGTGGTGATCGTCGATGAGAACACCGGTCGGTTGATGACCGGTCGCCGCTGGAGCGATGGGCTGCACGCCGCCGTGGAAGCGAAGGAAGGTGTGGAAGTCGAGCGCGAGACGCAGACCTACGCCACCATCACGATTCAGAACTATTTTCGCCTTTACCAAAAGCTGTCTGGCATGACCGGCACCGCGGAGACTGAGGCGAACGAGTTTTTCGATATTTATAAACTCGGTGTGCTGGTGATCCCCACCAACCAACCCTGCTTGCGCAAAGATGCGAACGACACGGTTTACAAAACACGGCGGGAGAAGTTTGCCGCGGTGGTGAAGGAAATCCGCGACGTGCACGGAGTCGGGCGGCCGATCCTGGTTGGTACCGTCTCGGTCGATTCGAGCGAGCTGCTTTCCCGAATGCTGAAGAAAGAAGGGATCGTGCACGCTGTGCTGAATGCCAAGTATCATGAACAGGAGGCGGAAATCGTAGCGCGCGCTGGGCAGCGGGGCGGGGTGACCATCGCCACCAACATGGCAGGCCGTGGCACGGACATTAAGCTGGGGACGGGAATTCCGGATCTCGGCGGACTGCATGTCATCGGCACCGAGCGCCATGAATCGCGTCGGATCGATCGCCAGCTGCGCGGCCGTTGCGCGCGCCAGGGCGATCCAGGTTCGTCCCATTTCTTTATTTCCCTGGAGGACGACCTGATGCGTCTCTTCGGTTCGGACCGCATCGTCAAGGTCATGGAGCGCGTGGGCTTGGAGGAAGGCCAGGAGCTGGAGCATCCGTTCCTGAATCGATCGATCGAGCAGGCTCAAAAGCGCGTGGAGCAACACAACTTCCAACAGCGCAAACGCACGCTGGAATATGACGATGTGATGAACAAACAGCGCGAGGTCATCTATGGCTTTCGCAATGAGATTCTTCACGGCGTGGACGTTCGAGACCGTTTGATGGATGTGCTGGAAGAGGTCGTGATCGCCAAGGTGGACGAGTTCACCTCGCCCTCGACGGATCCCACCGAATGGAACCTTCGCGGATTGTCCGACTGGGTGAATCTGAACTTCCCGCTTGGGCTCTCCGAGGAACAGTTGCTGAAAGTGGCGGAGGGCGGCCAGGAAACCCCTTTGAGCGGATCGGTGTTCGATGGACTCAGCTCGGCCCAGTTCGCTGTGTGTCAGTATGTCATCGTGGAGGTTCGCCAGGCCTATGAGATGAAGGTGAGCCACGAGGATACCAAAGCGCTCAATTCGGTGGAACGAATCACCATGCTGACGGCCATCGACCGACTCTGGCAGGAGCATCTCTATCACATGGATAGTCTGCGCAACAGCATCGGGCTGCGGGCCTATGGCCAGCGGGATCCGCTCCTGGAGTACAAGGCGGAAGCGTTCAAGGTCTTTGGAGAACTGATGGTCGCCATCAAGAGCGAGATCTGCCACAACATTTTCCGAAGCGCGTCCAGCATGATGGCGTTCGAGAATTTCCTCAGAGGAATGCAGAAGCGGGCACAGACCGCGCATCCGGATCCTGCGGGTTATGGGTCCACCGCGACCGTCAGCAGCGGCGAGTCCGGAGGCACCTCTGGAGGAGGAGGCTTGGCTAGCGATGTGGTGAGCGAAGCAAGCCAGGCGATCGCCAAGGCCAAGCCAGTCCGCCTCGGGCCCAAAGTCGGGCGTAACGACCCTTGCCCCTGTGGCAGCGGGAAGAAGTATAAGCAGTGCTGCGGTAAGAGCGCCTGACGCGATTTTTGTGGCGGATAAGCAAGAGTATGGAAAATTGTGATAGTTCACCAGACGGTCGTTCAGGCGGAAAAAACGCCATGGCAGCAGACGCACCCCTCAGTGCGGGTTCTGAAATAGCTCTGACTTTGGAGGAGATGTCGGCGCTTCGAGCGAAAGCGGCCAAAGCAGAGGAACACTGGGACACGCTCCTGCGCACGACTGCCGATTTTGACAATTTCAAAAAGCGCGCCGCCCGTGAGCGCCAGGATGCGTTGAGATTTGCGACCGAGGGGATGCTGGAGAAGCTAATCCCGGTGATCGATAACTTTGAAATGGCGCTGCTCGCTGCCCAACAAGGACAGAACGCCAACTCTGATTCCCTTCGCACCGGTGTGAACATGATCTATCAGCAGCTCAAGAGCGTGCTCTCGGATGCCGGCCTGACGGAGATCTTAGCTCAGGGGCAGGTCTTCGATCCCAATGTTCATGAAGCCGTCTCACAAGAGGAAACCACCGACCTGCCTGAAGGACACGTCATCAAGCAGCTCCGCAAAGGATACCGTTTGCGCGATCGTCTGCTTCGCCCGGCCACCGTGGTGGTCGCCAAGGCTCCCGCTCAATCCTGAAGCACATGGCAAAGCGGGACTACTACGAGGTGCTCGGCCTGGGCAAGGCGGCTTCAGACGATGAGCTCAAAAAAGCGTATCGGAAACTGGCCGTAAAGTATCACCCGGATAAAAATCAGGGCGATAAGGTGGCCGAGGAAAAATTCAAGGAGCTGGCCGAAGCTTACGAGGCGTTGAGCGATCCGCAGAAACGCGCCGCTTACGATCAGATGGGCCACGCCGCCTTTGATCCTCGCCGACGTGCCCAATCGGGCGGAGGTTTCCATGACCCTGCTGATATCTTCCGGGATGTCTTCGGTGGCGGAGGAGTTGGAAGTATTTTTGAGGAGTTTCTCGGCGGCGGTCGACGGCAGGATCCGCGTGCCGCGCAACGGGGCGACGATCTGCGATACGATCTCGAGTTGACCTTTGAGGAGGCGGTAGGCGGCTGCGAGAAAGAGATCACCGTCAATCGCCCGTCTTCCTGCGAGCGATGCCAGGGCACCGGTGCGGATGGGCCTGCTCGCAAAAAAACCTGCACTACCTGCGGGGGGCGCGGTCAGGTGGTGATGTCGCGTGGGATCTTCAGCA
>JAYTTC010000519.1:0-4697 GCA_043745255.1 Verrucomicrobiales bacterium | reverse complement strand
TGCCCAAGGCTGGGATGGAACGGGCCTTTGGCCCTACGAATTCCGGGGCTGGCGGCCATGTCTGGGATGGCATTGAGCCTCTGGCCCTCGGCGATTCTTTTGAGCGCCCGAGTCGCGAGCTGCGGAGGAGAACCGTCCGAATTCCCTGTCTTCCAATCTAAAATGAGAACTGCTGCCCAATCGGGTACGGGTTGAGGTGGACCCTCGATCTTGTGATCCCGTCGTCTGTGGCTATGCTGCGACCGCTAACTCAACCATGAATCCAGGTGCGCTGCCACGAAAGTGTCGTCATTGAGATGCGGGTATTCGCGGTAGACGCGATTGATCTCTTCAAGCTGTCCTGGACTCAGCTGCTCTGCAGCGTCCAGACACCACGTTCCGGCCAGCAATCCCTGGCGTCGCAACACTTCATGCAGTCCCGAGATGCAACCGGCGAAATGATTGGCAGAGTCGAAGAACGCCGCGTTGCAGTCGGTCACTTCGACGCTGCGCCGCAGCACTGCGGAGAGAATGTTCTCTCCCTTCTCGGCCACCGACCGACACTCCTTGAGCAGTTCCACCGCTTTGCTCGTCCAGACCGACCAATGACCGAGCAAACCGCCCACCATCCTTCGTTCGACCCGCTCCGTACCCACCTGAACACGATAGGGAGTCAAAAGATCCAGAACAATGTTGTCATCATTGCCGGTGTAGAGGGCGATTTCTTCACGTCCGGACTGCGCGACTGCACGAACGACTTCCAGGGTCTGGTAGCGGTTGAAGGGTGCGATTTTGATCCCTAGGACGTTCGGGATTTCGGCAAAACGTCTCCAGAAAGCATAGGAGAGCGCACGGCCGCCTACGCTGGGTTGTAGATAGAAACCGATGATGGGAACAACGGATGCCACGGCACGGGAATGATCCAAGAGCTCCTGTTCTGTCGAGTTGCGCAGCGCGCCTAGACTCAGCAGCCCAGCGTGGTAACCGGATGTCCTGAGCAACGCGGCCTCGGTAACCGCCTGAGGCGTCGGTCCGCAAATGCCCGCGATCCGCATCAGCGGGATGGTGCAATTCCGGTCTGCGCGATCCATTTCCTCTGAGACGAGAGTGAGGATCACCGGAAATAGCCCGACCTTCGGATCATGAATCGCAAACTGTGTGGTGTGCACTCCGATCGCCATGCCGCCCACTCCGGCTGCGGCGTAGTAACGACACAGGGCACGCTGATGACGTTCATCGAGTTGCCGCTCCGCGGTGAGTGCGAGCGGCATGGTCGGGATGACCATTCCCTGGCGGAAGGCGTTAAGGACGGGTGGAAGTATTTCCATGTCGGATCTGTTTCAAAATCGCCCATCGTGGGATTCGTGCGCAATTCAGCAGAGCGCCATTAGTTTCTCAGCCCACCTCCGGGCCTGCCAGACCAAATTGCATCTTGGGATTTCCCGGGGGTGGCGAGGCTCCGATGAACATCTGAATCAGCGGTCTTTGAATAGTGAAACCGCGCTTCTGCGCCCAGTGGGTTGCGGCTGAGTTGGCGTCGGGGGAGTCCAGGTAGACATTTTCAGCAATCGAGCGCGCGAGCAGCGCCTCCAATAGTTTTATCCCGGCCTCCGCTGTTCGCGCCACCACCGGACCGAGATACGCTGCGTCCGTGCCCTTCCGCAGGAACCCGTAGCCTTCGATCTGGTTTGACGGAGACCGCAGAACCAGTTTGCTGATGCTGTCCGCAGCCAGCGCCTCACGCATCGCGGAGCGCGAGACACCAAACGCCTCGCTATCCAGTTCTTCAACGAGCACAGAGTTCGTCTCGCGCCACTCAGACATTCCTGTGGGTAGAGGCCCAGGGCACGCTATGGCAGCTCGTCCCGTCCAACGCGATAGGGTGTATTGCTCGACAAAGCCGAGAGAGTCGTAGAGCTGTTTGCCCGCGGGAGTTGCTGCTAGAACCACGGTGCGAACTCCTCGCTGTCGCGATTGAGCAAGACAGTGCTCAAGGAGACGTTTACCGATCCCCTGTCTCCGGTATTCCGGATGCACTAACACCATCCCCACCCATGCCAAGGTGATTCCATAGAGTGTCAGTGTCGCAGTGCCAACCACCTGGCCGTTGATCTCGGCGATGAAACAGGTCTCGGGGGAGGTGCATAAAAAGCGAGCCCAGTCCGCATGAGTCTGGTTCCAACTGGAGAGGGAGCGAAGTGAGTCGGCTGAGGCGAAATCCTTCACGCTCATGTTCCGGATGGCGAGTGGCGAAGCCATTCTTTGTTTGAGTTCTTCAGAGAGGCGGCATGAGTCGTTTTCCTGTGGGTCATCAAACCGGTGAATGCGCGGGGATCGGCAAACGGGGCAGCGTGGGAGATCCGGCCACTGGATTGCTCTGGGATGCCAGGGCTCGCCAATCGGCGTGAAGTCGGCGACGGGCCCAGGCTATGAAGACAGCATCTTTGGCGAGGGCAAGAGCGGTGGACAAACCGGCACCGAGGATGGGGTACCAGAGGAAGAGGCTGGCGGAAGCGTTCCCGCTCGGACTTACTATACTGGAAAGCATTAAAATCGGGATGAGGAGAGTGGAGCAAAAAGTGATCGCTAGAGCCGGAATCACTTGTACAAAAACGATTGTTTTGAGTGCCGCCAGATTCCCTGTTCGCGAGGTGAGTCCCATCCACATGCCAAACCAGATCAGAGCCGCAACGTGGGTCAGAACCACCGCAGCGCTGGATGCAGTGAGCAACGCTGCGGCCAGCAGCCCTCGCACTTCATCCTTCCGTGACGCAGAGGAAGCACTGCCGGTCGTGCTGCCGGTTGAGGGAGTGGGTGTGAAACTCACAGTCACCCGATGGGTGGAAGTGATCACAACCCCGCCACTGTTCGTGGCAGTGGCTGAAGTGGCCGAGGAGTTCATCGCTGTGCTCATCCGTCCCCAGGTCCTGAGCTGTTCGCGCTGGGCGATGTAGGTGTTGATCGTGTAGGCCGACATGGCGATCACGAAAGGAATCCCAAACTGGCGCAGCAGTCCGCGCCATTGGCCCTGGACGATGTCCAATCCGGTGAGGGGCGTGGTGAGGAGCAATTCGAGCAAACCGCTCTTTCGCGCGTCACAAAAAAAACGCCCGGCGAAAGACGCGACTCCGAGGTAGAGAACAAAGCTGAAAAATCCACTCAAGAAACTCCAGATGCCGATGGCGGTCGGTTGGGATTCGAAAGTATGGATGGTCACCAATCCTGCCACCAGAAGACCTGTTACACACCAGAACGGAAACGCCTGCCAACGCGCTCGGCAAAGGAGCCACTCCACGGGTTGGACCGCCAGCAACGGGGCTCGAAACGTGAATCGCGAGGATTCGGTTTTGGACCTCCATCGAGCCAGTCTTCTCACGCTCCGGTCTTTTCGCTTCGGTGCACCCGTCTGCCAGGTTCGAGGCAGCAGAACTGCGGAGAGACCGAAGAGGCTGAGTCCCACCACTTGGTTCGCCAGAACCGCTGACCAGAACGGAAGCGAACCTCCGGCTCCGGCGGAGACGAAAAGAAATCCTGGGCTCGTTACGCTGAGAGAGGCCTTGAAGGAGGTTCCCTCTAGCCAGGCCAAGGTGGTATCGAAGAGGGGTCCACCGCCTACCAGGAACAGAACCAGGAGTGTGGTGCCGGTCAGGGCTTTTTGAGAATCGCGACTCATCGAGGAGATGCAGAGTCCCGCTACCAGGGAGAGTTCGAGAGCGCTGATGAGCGCGAGTGACGTTTTCCAAAACTGGGTGCCAGTAACCCCTCCCATGACCAGCGTGAGTGCGAGGATCGGGAGCACAGCGGACTGCGCGTAAAAACTCCGCAGCGAGGTTGCGAGCAGCTTTCCCAGCGCGATGTGCCATCCTCGCAAATCGGTAAGAAAGAGGAAACCGATCGTTCCTTCCCGCTTTTCTTCGCTCAAGCAATCGGATGTAAGAAATAACCCAGCGGACAAAGCGGCGGCGAGGCTGAGCCAGGTGAGAATGGAAAAGAGGGCGCCGCCCATGTTCATCGACGCCAGGCCCGACCCCGGCAAAGTCATGAGCAGCAGAACTCCAGCGCCGATCAGAAGGGCCAGGGCCGCAGCTCCGATGCGGACCCAGAAAGTGCTTCGCTTACGTGCTGCCACTCGCAGCTCCCGCTCGACGATCGGCAGAAGAATCACGCGAACCCAATACCGGGGGGGGTTCGGTCACGCAACGCATTTCCGCGGCGGGGGGCAGGGACTTCTAACCGCGGATGGCGCGGATATCACGGATGGGAAAACGGGCAGGGCCGGGTTTAGCCGCGAAAAGGCGCAAGAGACGCAAAAAAGCCCGGGCTCTGAACTCTGCCTGCACTGTTTCAAAGCAGGGCTGTAGTTCTGTAGTGTGGGCCGTATCGGCCCATCCCCCGTCCGGATCGTCCGATACGGACGACACTACAGAAGCCGGAAACCGTGCGAGGGCACGCCAGCTGTAGTTCTGTAGCGTGGGCCGTATCGGCCCATCCCCGGCCGGATCGTTCGATACGAACGACACTACAGAAGCCGGAAACCATGCGAAGGCACGCTAGCTGGAGTTCTGTAGTGTGGGCCGTATCGGCCCATCCCCCGTCCGGATCGTCCGATACGAACGACGCTACAGAAGCCGGGCTGTAGTTCTGTAGTGTGGGCCGTATCGGCCCATCCCCGTCCCAC
The DNA here is from genome assembly GCA_043745255.1 of Verrucomicrobiales bacterium. GTDB lineage: Bacteria > Verrucomicrobiota > Verrucomicrobiia > Limisphaerales > UBA11320 > UBA11320. Next base: position 40 of record JAYTTC010000519.1, on the reverse strand, counting down.
CTCTTCGAATATGCGAGACTCCATTCTCACCCACTTTGAA
>JAYTTC010000518.1:0-4701 GCA_043745255.1 Verrucomicrobiales bacterium | reverse complement strand
ACCACCAAGTCAAGCACATGGGCCGGACCGCTGGTGGGTGCGACAATCGCATCAAGGTGATTCGACTCCATCAAACCTCTGAGTTCGTTTGACCACTTCTCACAGCGCGCCTTGGCGTCGAGGTAAGGCTGCTCGATCAACGGCCCCTTGCTCTGCGCTTCAATCAGCGTTTCCTGTCCGAAGTAGCGCAGCTCCTGTTCGCGATTTCGCTCGTTGAACTGAATCAGCTCCTCAAGCGATCTCACCGGGGCCCCGGCACCCAATGACTTGAAATAATCGTTCAGCCCGGCTTTGAATTCATAGAGCATCACCTGGTATTCCGCTTCGCCCAACTCCTGACGCGACGGCAGTTTCACCGGATCGCACAAGACCGCCCCCTCGCGCTGCAGCGTGGCCAGGGCAGCTTCCATCACCGGATCCACCAGACGGTTCAACTTGAAGTGGTTTCGCGCCACACCGATCCGTGCGCCACGCAGCGCCTTGGCATCCAGAAATTGTGTGTAGTCACGCATTGCTTTGCCCGCGGAGGACGCGGTGGCCAGGTCTCGGGCGTCGACTCCTGTCATCGCGCCGAGCAGGACTGCAGCATCGGCCACCGTGCGCGCCATCGGTCCCGCCGTGTCCTGGCTGGATGCGATGGGAATGATTCCCGAGCGGCTGATCAGTCCGACGGTCGGCTTCAGACCCACCACACCACAGTAAGACGCCGGCGAAACGATCGAGCCATCCGTCTCGGTGCCGATCGCGACAGCACAAAGACAGGCCGAGACGGCTGCTGCCGATCCCGCACTCGATCCGGAGGCGCTCCGATTCGTAACATAGGGGTTGCGCGTCAACCCGCCCCGTCCGCTCCAGCCGCTGATCGATCGTGAACCGCGGAAGTTAGCCCATTCGCTAAGATTAGTTTTCCCGAGGAGCACAGCCCCCGCCGCGCGCAGGCGCTCGACGATGAACGCATCCTGCGGAGCGATCGATCCGGCAAGGGCAAGTGAACCCGCAGTGGTCGTCATGCCGTCGTGAGTGTCGATATTGCCCTTGATCAGAATTGGAATCCCATGCAGCGGCCCGCGCGGGCCTTTCTGTCGTCGCTCGCGATCCAGTTCTCGAGCCATTGCCAGCGCGTCCGGGTTGAGTTCGAGGACCGCCCTGAGCTGTGGACCGTGCTGATCCAACTCACGAATCCTCCGGTGATACCGCTGCACCAAACCCGCCGCCGTGAATCGGCCGCGAGCCATGCCGAATTGCAAGTGCTGCACCGACATCTCCTCCAACTCGAAGGACTCCACTCGCGGAGCTGAAGTTCTGGCGGTTGTCAGGATCGAGCAGCCACCTCCCAAGAGGCCCGCACATGCGGCAGCAGACACACTCGCGGATCGGTGAATAAATTCTCGGCGGCGCATGCGACAAGCATGAGGGAGTGTCACTCGGTAGACGAGCAACGAAATGAGTTCTAACGGAACGGATAGGGATGGGCCGATACGGCCCACGCTACAGAAATAAAGCAGGGACATGAATAAAGCAGGGACAGGGAAACGGCCAAGGGCAGGGTTCAGGTGAAGCTCCGAGCTTGTCCTGGAGGATAGGCACTGCTCTCCTCCGCGTCGTGAAGATATCGGTCAAAAGCGACTATGCCACCCGAGCGGTGCTAACTCTGGCCCGACAAGTGGGCCCCAAGAAAGCAATGAGGGTGGAGGATCTGGCAGCCGAGAATGGCATTCCACCGAAGTATCTCGTCCAAATCCTGATCGATCTCAAATCTCATGGGATCGTGCGAAGCTTGCGCGGAAAAGAAGGGGGCTATCTCCTAGAACGACCCGCGGCCGAGATCACTTTGGGCGCGGTGCTGCGAGCGGTACATGGTCCGGTGTTCGACACCTCGGCCCTCACCGATTCTCATTGCCCGTCAGAGCTTCGCAATGCCTGGTCCCGATTGCAGCAAGCGGTGGACGCCACCGCGGACGCCATCAATTTCCAACACCTCGCCGAAGAAAGCTCAGGCAAACAGCGGATGTATTACATCTAACGACACAGGGAAGGGCCGGGCTGACAAAAGACCGAGGCATCAGAACTTCCGATGCCACTCAGGCCGCCCGTAGCGCAGGTCCATCAAGGAAGCCAATCGCTTCAGTGGAAGTGGATGGAGGGGTTCGGTCGCATTCCACTCCTCACCTAGGACCCGCTTCACCTCCTCGGCTGGAATCGGCAAGTTCGCGCAAAATTCCCCGTGCGATCGTTTCGCCCGGTAGTCGGGCTGTTGGGAGGGCATCGGCAGCAGCCGACTGATCCATTCAAGTTCCGCTTTGAGAAGGAGGCTCCCGTGGAAAATCAGCGCCGCGCGTTTGCGTCGCTGCGCGTTCCCCATCACTTTCCGTTCCCCGAGACAAAGGTCAGTGGTACCGCGGACCGAAAGCCTCCCTATCAGACCGGGAAGTCGGGCCAGGGCATCGCAGACTCGGTTCATCACCCATCGATTGGTCCCCGGAACAGTGCTCATCGGACCCGACTCTGGGATGCGCAGGACTAGATTGTAGTTCAGCACGCCGGGCATCTGGACCACCGTACCCCCACCGCTGCAGCGACGCAGCACCGGCACCGCCTCCTTGTCGCAGGCCGCCAGATTCACCTCTCGCTCCGCGACATTCGCATAGCCCACCACGGCGAACACCAATGTCGGTTCCCAGAAACGCAGCACCTCCGGCCCTTCACCGGCATCGCAGGCTTCCAGCAGCGCCTCATCGAGCGCCAGATTCTCGGCCGGGGAGGGCAAGGTCATGTCCAAAACACAGATCATCGGTAGCAAAAGGGTTTCTCACTCAGATCATGAGCGCGGCTTTGTTCTAAGGTCAAAAATTATCACACCGCTTCCTGTCATAACCCTTGGCAAGGCCGGGATGGGCTCTATCATGACATCTCGTGACTGAAAAAGTGAAAACCGTGAATCCTGACACTTTCTTGACTGCTGATCCGCAATCCAAGCGAAACGTTTCCGAGCCGGACGGGGACGAAACGCGACAGTGGTTTAGTTCGCTAGAGAACGTCCTCGACGTCACCTTGCGCACCAAGGGGGGCAACCAGATCCCGGGGTTTCTCGACGGCCTCATTCAGCGGCTGCGAGCCTCAGGGATCAAGGTCTCGCCGACGGTCAACACGCCGTATGTAAATACCATCCTCACCGAGGACGAGCCTGAGTTTCCTGGCGATCGCAAGCTCGAGAACAAGATCAAGAGCTGGATTCGCTGGAACGCGATGGCGATGGTGGTTCACGGCAACACGCTGTCAGACGGTCTGGGTGGGCATATTTCGAGCTACGCCTCCATCGCCACCCTCTACGAGGTGGGGTTCAATCATTTTTTTCGCGGTGGCGATGACGGTCCCGCTGATCTCATTTACTTCCAAGGCCACACCACGCCCGGCAACTACGCCCGCAGCTTCCTCGAAGGCCGACTCAGCACTCAGCAACTTTCAAACTTCCGCCGTGAACTCGCCGAAGGCGGTGGGCTTTCCTCGTATCCGCATCCTTATTTGATGCCGGAATACTGGCAGTTCCCCACTGTCTCGATGGGCCTAGGTCCGATCAACTCGATCTATCACGCTCGTTTTCTGCGCTATGCCAAGGCGAGAAAACTCTTCACACCGGAGCGTGACCCGAAGTTGTGGTGTTTCGTGGGGGATGGGGAGAGCGATGAGCCGGAGACCCTGGGATCCATCGCCATGGCGGCGCGCGAGAATCTCGACAACCTGGTTTGGGTAGTGAACTGCAATCTGCAGCGCCTGGACGGGCCAGTGCGTGGCAACAGCAAGATCATTCAGGAGCTGGAAGGCGTTTTTCGCGGCGCGGGCTGGAATGTCATCAAGCTGATCTGGGGAAGCGATTGGGATCCTTTGTTTGCCGCCGACACCCACGGCCTGCTGCTCAAGAGGCTGGAGGAATGCGTCGATGGTGATTTCCAAAAGTACTCGGTCAGCCCCGGAAGCTACGTACGGAAACATTTCTTTGGAAAGTATCCGCAGCTCAAGGCGCTGGTGAACCATCTCAGCGACGATCAGCTCCGCAAGATGCTCCGAGGCGGGCACGATCCCAAGAAGGTTCACGCCGCCTATCATGCCGCCGTGAACCACAAGGGACAACCCACCGTGATTCTGGCACACACCATCAAGGGCTATGGTTTGGGTGAGGCGGGCGAAGGACGGAACATTTCCCATCAGCAGAAGAAGATGAACGAAAAAGAACTGCGTGAGTTCCGCACGCGGTTCGAGATTCCGGTCAGCGACGAAGACATCGCCGAGCTCCCCTTCGCCAAACCGGCGGCAAATAGCCCCGAGATCAAATACCTGCTGGAACGGCGCAAAGCTCTCGGTGGCTTCCTGCCGAAGAGGGAAGTGAAGGCTCCGAAGCTTCATCTCCCGCTGCTCGCGGACTACGGGCAATCCGCGCTCAAAGGCTCTGGAACACGCGAGGTATCCACCACACTGGCCTTCGTCGATCTGCTCAAAAAACTGCTGAACGACAAACGTATCGGCCGCAATATCGTTCCGATTATTCCGGACGAAGCCCGCACTTTCGGCATGGAGTCGATGTTCCGCGAGTACGGGATCTACTCCTCCAAGGGACAGCTCTACGAGCCAGTCGACAAAGAGACGCTGAATTACTACCACGAGGCGAAGGACGGACAGATCCTTGAGGAAGGAATCACCGAGGCG
>JAYTTC010000517.1:0-4719 GCA_043745255.1 Verrucomicrobiales bacterium | reverse complement strand
TTTTGATGTCGCAGGGCGCGGCGAGATGCAGATCGCGATTCTCGTGGAGCAGATGCGACGCGAGGGCTACGAAGTGCTGGTCAGTCGGCCGGAGGTCCTTTACCGCAAGTCCGACGATGGATCGTTGTTGGAACCGATAGAGAAACTCTTCCTCGAGATTCCGCAGCTAGCGATGGGAGCGACGATGGAAAATCTCGCGCAGCGCAAAGCGGAAATCACCTCGATGAGCCACCATGGCGACGACGTGAGTATCGAGGCGCTGATTCCTACGCGTGGCCTGATCGGGTTTGAGACCGACTTGGTGAACATCAGCCGGGGTATGGGCGTGATGAGCCATCTTTTCCACGAATACGGAGCCGACCGTGGCGAAATCGCCGCGCGCAAGAACGGCTCGCTGGTCAGCATGGAGGACGGAGAGGCCAGCTCTTATGCGCTGAACATGGTTCAGGAGCGCGGTCGTCTCATGGTCGAGGCGGGCGAGAATATCTACCGAGGGATGATCGTGGGTGAAAACGCTCGCGAGAACGATATCTCCGTGAATCCTTGCAAAACAAAGAATCTCACCAACATGCGGTCGCAGGGTGACGGCAAGGGCATTCAACTTAACGCCCCACTCAAGCTGAGTCTGGAGCGGGCACTCGAGTACATCGGGTCCGACGAGTACGTCGAGGCCACTCCTCTGCATCTCCGTCTGCGGAAGAAGATCCTTGATGAGGGCCTCCGTAAGCGCTCTCAGCAAACCCGCGCGATCAAGATGGTGGAAGGCTGATAGGTCTCTGCCTTTCCTGGCTTCATTCAGGAAGGGCCTTGAAGAATAAAAAAACGCCCCGGGCTTCCGGGGCGTTTTTGTTTGTTGAAAGGGACTTGATTGAGGTCAGGCTCGTGGGGCGAGCTTCTTTTCGACCGGGCTCTTTTCAAGCACGACGTACTTGGGTAGGCCACCTTCCAGCGGAACCTTGACCTCTCCCTCGATGAGAGGGCGGGCGTATTCCACGAACTTCTCGTTCGGCAGGAACCCGTCTTCGGAGATCCATTCCCTCGGAATGAAGTGTTCAACGTTCGCGATGTCAGCCAGGGGCTGAAGATCCGTGGTCCACCGGTAAGGTGAGTTGGAACTGCGGACTAATTTCACCATGAAACCGCTTTGACCATCCGCCGCCGCTCGAACCGCCGCCGAGCCGCAGGCTGCTGCTTCCTGAACATCGGCTGCACTCGCGTAGTGACCTGCAGCCCGTTGAGCATAGCCGAGTTTCACGCTCCGGGTCTTCAGCCCGAGCTTCTTGGTGATCAGTTTGCCAAGGTTTTCGGCAGCCCCAGAGAGCACGGAATGACCGAAAGCATCGAGCTGGCTTTTGTCAGCGGCAATCTCCTCGCCCTTCTCGTTCTTCACGCCCTCACCCACCACTACCACGCAGAACTTGTTGGCCTCAACCGTTGCTTTAACCTTCGCAAGAAACGCCGCTTCATCCACGGCGATCTCTGGAATAAGGATGATATGAGGGGCGTCCGCAGCGCCGCGCTTGGCTAACACGGTTCCGGCCGCGATCCAACCCGCGGAACGTCCCATCACTTCGATCAGGCAACAGGAGCCGTCGTCGGTCGCCATTGCACCGACGTCCAGTGCGATCTCCATCACCGTTGCCGCGTTGTATTTCACCACCGAACCGAAGCCTGGGCAGTGATCGGTGTGTGGCAAATCGTTGTCGATGGTCTTAGGAACTCCGATGACACGCAGCTCGTAAGAGCGTTTCTGCGCCTCGAGATGGATCTTGTGGGCGGTGTCCTGGGAGTCGTTTCCGCCGACATAAAAAAAGTAACGAATGCTGTGCGCTTGAAAAACCTCGAACAGGCGGTCCATATCCCGCGCCGCCTGCTCCGGCTTCTTGCTGAAATCGATTTTGTAGCGGCAGGTGCCTAATGCGGCCGCCGGGGTGTATTTCAGCCCTTCGATAGTCTTCGCCTTTTCATCGTTTAGATCGATGAGCTCCTCATTGAGGATTCCCAAGATCCCATTGAGGCCACCGTAGATCTCCTCGATGAACTCGTGGCGTCCCGCCTCTTGCACGACACCCGCGACGCTAGCGTTGATTACTGCGGTTGGGCCGCCGGACTGGGCGACCAACAAATTTCCAACTAGTTCAGCCATATTTAGTATACGTGATCCGCGCCCAACGTCTCCGCCAGGACTGCAGTTGCTCCCGCTTCCTGTGAAGTTAGGGCGCGAACCTTGCCAACCAGGCATGGCCGTGTCAAAGGCGATTTCCGCACATCTTCCTGCAATTCTCTACGATGCCCGCGCCCGCTCGCATTTCTGCTTTGTGTTTGGGCACTCTTCTCAAACTTCGGTTCCCTTCAGCCCATCTGCGCATCGCCTCTTTTTTCCGAAGGAAAATATCTAGCAGCCTGTCGCGGCGATTCCTAAGGGATAGTTCAGCACAGTCGACCTTCCTAGCCGGACTTACGTCCGGTGGGGATAAGTCTGACAGGCTGCTAGGGAAGAATGAACCGATTCGTTGAATTTCCAAACGATCGAACGATCCGCTGCAGCTGAGGAGTGGTGGTCTCCATAAGACTTCCGCTGTTGAAAAGCAGGTTCCCGGTCCGTTCTCCAGTGGCGACGATGGAATGGCCTGCTTCCTCTGGTAACGGCAGGGACCAATAGAGTTTCGATTGGCCGTGAACCTCCAGCTCTCCAGTGGTGGTGTCCTCGGTGGGGGAAACCGTGCGATCTCCGGCCAGAATCTGGTTTTTACGCCCTGTCGTGGCGCTGGAATTGATGAAATAACTGATCGAGGCGTCGTCGAGAGTGGCTAGAGTGCCGCCCCGATGCCGCACCGGATCCATGGGACAGAGAAATACCCGGGCGTTGCGAATATTATTGGTGAGGCTCCGGAAGTGAGGAACGGCCTGTCCCCCGGCCAGGAACTCACGACTTCCCCCCTCCACGCCAGGGACCTCCCAGGGATATCGATCCCCGTGGTCTGCAGTGAACTCGGAGAGTGCCACTCCGATCTGCTTCAAATTCTGCTGACATTGAAGCGGATTGCGTCCGGAGTTGCGCTTTGCATCCCATAGCCGAGAGAGCCCCACTACCAGCAGCAGGAGCACACAGCTAGAAACTGCGCAAACCTCCAACAGCGTAAATCCAGCGGAGCCTGCATAGCGCGGCGCGTATCGCGAGGAGTGTTGATGTGCAGTTTTCTGTGTCGAGAGGGAGAATGGAAAATGACGCCGGAGGGAGTTTCCGGAGAAACAAGGAATGGGATTCCATGGCCGCATTCTGATGGAATAGACCGGGCTGCTCCTGGGAGATCACGTATTTTTTTCTCTTGTGGGGAGAATTGCCGGCTGCGTTAGTGGGTAGACGGTGATGCCCTTACTCGGATTCGCACTCTAATGCCCGTAGATTTATCCAGTTCAGCGGCTTCAGCTTCGGACCCATGCTCGTCTTCGTACGTTCCCTCGCGGGAGCACCCCGTTCCAAGTTGGCCGGTTTCTTCGTCGGAAGTTTGGGGACGCCTCCTGCCTGAGCTCGGGCATAGTCGCGCGACCCGGTTTTGGCTGCGTCTGTTCCTCTGGATGGGTCGGGGTCGGATCCTGAAAGTTCACGGCTTGGAGCACATCCTTTCGTCCAACGACCCTTTCATTCTCGCCGTGAACCACAGCCAGCGATGGGAGGCGCTGCTGCTCCCCGCGTTTCTTGCCTTTTGCCGCCGTGGCAAATTGATTCACTTTTTTACCGACTGGCTGGTTCTGCTCTATCCGGTGATCGGACGAATCGTCCTTCTCCATGGTCCGATCATCGTCACTCGCAAGCAGGCCAAGCTGCGGATTTTAAATTTCCTTCGGAAGCGCTATGAAGATCCGGTGCCGCCGTTCGAACGTGCCCGAATTTTGTTAGCCAGAGGCGGTACGGTGGGAATCTTCCCCGAAGGTATCATGAACCGCGATCGTACCCGATTGCTCCGGGGCTATTCCGGTGCCGCGCAGCTCTCGTTGTCGAGTGGAGTTTCAGTGGTCCCCGTTGGAATTCGCTTTCCCCACGGTTGTGCACAGAACCCCATCGGGGATTTGGAACGAATGGAAATTGAGTTCGGAGCCCCCATGCGGCCTCCGGAGCATTCAACAGGCGCTGAAGGACAGGTTGCGAAGATTCGTGATTGGCATGCGCAAATCATGCAGGCAATCTCTCACCTGTCCGGCAAGCAATGGGCCCCGGAAAACCAGAGGACAAGATATGTCGCTTAAAGATCGAGTCAGTGTGATCCGAGTCGAGGATGAAGCTGGCCGCCAGCAGGCTCTCGAGGTCATGCGGGCTATTTACCGCGACGAAAAGCACTGGGTGAGCGCAGATGAGAAGTTGGTTTCTGTCGAGGACTTGGGAAAGGACAGCGTTTCCTGGTTCGTGGTGAGGTTTGAGCAGCAACCTGTGGCGGTGCTGCGTGTTCTCTACGATCTGCCTATCGAGCTCTACCGGCACTATGGCTTTAAGATGGCTCGTGCCGATTTTGATCTGGAAAGCTTCCTTCGTCTCAACCGAATTGCTGAGATTGGGCGCTTCGCCGTGCTGCCGGAGTTCCGCAAATACATTGTGGTCGCAGGAGCCCTGATGCGGGCGGCTGTGAAGGAGACGATCGAGCGCGATTTCACCCATTACATCACGGATGTTTTTGAGGGGGAAGCCAACAGCCCTTATGATTTTCATCGTCGAGTGATGGG
>JAYTTC010000516.1:0-4720 GCA_043745255.1 Verrucomicrobiales bacterium | reverse complement strand
AAGTCCTGCAGCCCCACGAAGTGCGGCCCCACGTCCACCTGCCCGCGCCACCGCTCCTGCCGCACGGGATTGGTTCACCGAGGCCTTGATGAAGGGGAAGAATCGGGAGAACTAAGCGCGGAGTGTTCGATCTGCTTCCCAAGGCTGGGATGGAACGGGCCTTTGGCCCTCCGAATTCCGGGGCCGATGGCCATGTCTGGGATGGCATTGGCCCTTTGGCCCTCCGAATTTCCTGCCTCTCAATCTAGAATCTAAAATGAGAAATGCGTGTGGATTTTTAGGTTAAAGACAACGAAGACGAGATGAGAGGAGTAAAACCTCAGCCTACTTTAGAATATTTCCGAGATAGAGAGGCTTCTCTGAGGGAGCCAGAAACGTTCGATTGCCGCGTCGCTCAAATTGCCATGACCAGAGGCTGCCGTCGGCGGCTAAACTGATGATATCAAATCCGAACGAGCTTAAGGCAACCCAGTCTGATCGTGTACCCAATCGGGTGGATCGCGCCTTCTGCGATGCCTCGGCAGGCAGCGCCGGGAAGTTCCACTTCCAGAGTGTGCCATCGGATCTTAACGACACCAGGGTTTCATGATCGCTCGCGAGGCCCTGCCAGAGGCTGTCCCTCTGATCGTTCAGCGGAATATGGCTACGCCTCCATCCCCAGAGTGGGCGCTGTCCGATGGGCTTATGGAGTTGCTCCCAGACCCCGTTAACCGCGAGATGGCCGTTGGTTCCGATCGCGACCTGAAACAACGCCTCTAAAACTTCGACCGTACACAACTCGGCGTAACGGCTTGGGCGATCGCTATCGAGATGCTCTGTTCGGCACAGTCTGGTTCTATCGTCCAATGAAATGGCCTCAACGGAGATCGGGTAGCCTTCGCTGGCCCATGCGCGTCCATTCTTCTTGCGGATCACAAAATCCGCGAGGTTAAGCTGATCGGTTTTTAGTTCCAGCTCCGCCCAGTCGGTGTCCGGCGAGGTCTGATGTGGCGGTACTCTGATAAGACCCTGGTAGTCGTTGAGGGAACGAATGACCTTCTGCTCCCACATCCACAAGGTTCCATTGGTCTTTAGGAGCAGAGCGCCGCTGCGAAATGGGACTGCGTGTTTCCAATCCTGATCGGTTCCAAACTGGAGCATGCGACTCGAGGCCTCGCGCGTTCTGTAGTCAGGCTCTGCGGGGTTGCTTCTCCGCAGCGGGTTTGCCGAAACCCAAAGCGATCCATCGTCTTGAATGCCCACTGTTTCATAAGCGCAGAGAGCGATATTCGCCCAGTTGGATCCCTGAAGTCGGGCGATAGGCTCTACAAGCGGTTGAGCGTGTCTCCAGTCGTCGCTTTCCTTAAGCAGTGCGGCACCCCAACTGCGGCCGTCCGCGGTCTTGATCGCGATCGCGTCCCAACGCTTCTGCAGCTGGACGCGGTCTGCAAGACGGAGTACCGCCGTACCGGGGACGGGTTCTGAGGGAGTCTGTCGCTCCCAGACCCGATGGTAGATCATGGCCGTGGCCGCGCTGCCCCCCAAAAAGACCGCCAGGAGAACCAACGCATTCCTCCACCACTGGCGGCGACCCACCCAGATCTGCCGAGCATTGCCGGAGATAAGCCAGATCATCGTGATGACCAGCATCGGTATCAGAATCAAGATGCCTAGGGGGCCGCGAAAAAGACCCACGTTCAGCAAGCTCCCGGAGAGCGGCATCTCCAACCAGAAAAGGAGGAGAGCCAATACGAACAGTCCACCGACCGCAGCGCTGAGGGACTGGAGGAGCGAGCGACTCAGAGAGGAGGTGAAGGTGGAAAGTAGGAGAAGGGCGGTCGAAATCACGGCCAGTAGGAGCAGGGGCTGTGGATCGAAGGGAAGAGCGTGGACTACTTTTGCTAGGACCCGCATCGCTCGCGGTGAAAGGCCTCCCCGGCCCAGCAGTTCCGCCTCCTGCAGGATCGAGACCAGATCGTAGCGCGAGTCTTGAAGCAATCGGTTGGACTCGAAGAGAACCGGCATCGCCGCACCCAGGCAAAGCGCGAGCATGAGTCCAACCAGCCCCTTCACCACGCACTGTTGTCGTCGGCTCACGGCCAGGCACAGCTGAGACTCCCAAACTCCGAGCCTTCTCTCTTCTGCGAACACCGCAGCTCCGATCAGTAGTGGAAAGATGAGCCAGAGCCCCCAGAAACCGCTGAGCACCATTTCCAAATCAGGATGGCTCCTCAAGTACGCGCCCTTTACCCAGAGTCTCAGCCCCACCACTCCGAGGTGTACGACCGCCATCGTCGCCGCCAGGACCAGTACACCGTGGAGAAGATTCACTTCCTTCCATACCAAGGCCCGACGCAGGCCAGAGGATTGCGCAGGGCTCCAGCTCCTGAGGAAGCTGGGCAATCGCAGGCTACCTTGGGAGAAGTCGACTGCTTCTTGAAAGGAACGCGAGTCCTCAAACCTTAGAAAATGCCTATACGCCCACAGGATCCCCGCGAACGCATACACCGCCAGTATGATCGCCAAGACTACATTGAGATGATCGGTTCGGCTCTCCAGCAGCCAGAAACTGATCATGATCAGGCCGAATGGAGTCAGAACGGTAATCACTAACGCGGCCGTGACCTGCCGGAACGCCAAGACTGTCCAAAGCCCACCCGCCACGACGACCGCCACGTAAAGAATCGATACGTTTCTCACTGAGCTGAGGCCGTCCGCTGAGAGTTGCCCCGAGGCATGGAGCAGGAAAGCAGTCCACCATCCCCACCAGAGGAGTCCTGAGCAAACCACCAGAAGCAGGGTTTTGGTCCACCAGATCCGCTCGCGAGCGACCGGTTGAGAGAGGAGCGTTGAGAACATCCCGGTGGTGATCTCGCGTCCGAACGCATCCAAGGACATCAGCAAGAGGATCACCGGACACAGGAGCAGAGGGACTCCGGCGAGCAGAGTCCATGGACCGAAGTGCTGCTCACTCGGAAGGAGCCAGGCGACCAGAATCAGAAGGAGCCCAACGACAAAGTTGGGGAAGAGTAGACGAACTTCCTTTCGAATCCACGGATTCACACGGCGACCTTTCTCAGATTCTGAGACGCGACGAAAATCTCTTCCAGCGACAGGGATCGACTGTTCATCTCCTCGGGTCGCATGGAGTTCAGTTCCGTCATCAGACGGTCCGTGTTTCGATCTGTTAGAATCTCGACATCACGACCTCGCTGGGTGATCTGCAAGACTTCTGCCAGTTGCAGCTTCTCCGGGACCTCTCGAAAACGAACACTGATGCGCTTGAACTGTTCTCGGGCGGCATCGGCTTCCATGCACAGCAACTCCCGGCCTTGATCGATGATGGTGAATTCATCGATGAGGCCTTCGAATTCGGAGATGAGGTGAGTCGATACAAACACCGTGCGATTCTGTGGATCTCCGGATTGATAGGCCCCGATGACGGTCTGGATGAATTCGCGTCGGACAATGGGGTCGAGTCCGGAAGTCGGTTCATCCAGGATCAGGAGCTCTGGCTCGGGACAGATGGCGGTGATCAAACCGAGTTGAGTCCTTTGTCCTTTGGACATCGAGTTTGCCTTTTGTTTTTCCACCAATCCGAACCGCTTTAGCAAATCGGTCTCGAGCTCGCGATTCCAATGGGTGCGGAAGGAAGCGTAGTAGTCCAGGGTTTCGCGCACTGACATCCAAGGGTAGAACGCCACGGAATCGGGAACATAGGAAAGCCGTGATTTCACCTGAACCTCGTTGCGTTGGGGATCCATGCCGAAAACGCGGACGCTGCCTCCGAGTGGGCGGAGAAGGTTCAGCAAGCATTTGATCGTCGTTGTTTTGCCAGCCCCGTTTCGGCCGAAAAAACCATAACACCGACCCGGCTGAACGGTGAGACTCAAGCCGCGGACAGCATCCTGTTTGCCATACCGTTGGGTTAAGTTCTGGATATCGATGACGAGAGGGGAGTCGCTCATACGGTTTTCTTGCTTGGATGTTTGGAGAGGGCTTCCTCGTCCGATTGAAGCGCTTTGCGCCGGAAATGCTCTAGTCGCTCTGCCACCAATCTGAGGAATTGATCCGGATCGACTTGAAGATGATGTGCAGTCACCACCGCTTCATCGATTTCCTTGAGCAGGAGTTTGTCGCGAACGTTCTTGGTGAACGGACTGTTGCTGGTCTTAAGAAAACAGCCTTTTCCTGGAAGCGTCTCGAGGATCCCTTGGCTTTCCAATTCCGCATAAGCCTTGGCGACGGTGTGTCGATTGATCCTCAGCTCCTCTGCGAGAGGTCGAAGCGACGGGAGCGCCTCCCCCGGTCGTAACTTGCCCGACGCCGCCGCATAGCGGATCTGGTCCACGAGCTGGAGATAGACCGGCTTACCGGTGGTGAAATCGATCTGAAATAACATACTGTTGACTGGTATAGACCAGTAGGACAGTAAGGATAAGTAGTCAAGCCGGTTTTTTGGAGGATGGACAGACCTCAGGTGAGGCGATGTTCGGCTGTCTCTCTTGGTGACTCTCTTTCCCTTCCGTAATAAATCGTGGCCGGGGCCGGTTCGGGCGGGGATGGGCCGATACGGCCCACGCTACAGAACTGCAGTCCGGCTTCTGTAACGTCGTCCGTATCGGACGATCCGGGCCCGGACTCGTTCTGCAGAACGGATATTTCTGTCTTCAATATTGTTGTCGAAACTCTAGAAATCAAAACGAGAATTCCTAGGGGCCAAAGGCTCCCTCGCCCTACC
>JAYTTC010000515.1:0-4727 GCA_043745255.1 Verrucomicrobiales bacterium | reverse complement strand
CGGGAAGCACGACCGGCTCCGGAACCATGCCAGGCTCCAGCCTGCATCCAACCGACTTTGTCGGTGGCCGTGCCGTCGTCGCGGTGACGGGCATTTCTCCTTTGCATGCAATGCGTCTCTCTGACCTAATCACGCCCCCGCATTCCCGGGAAACCCATCATGGATTCTCTACCGACAGTACTTTTGAAGCCAGGTGAAGCCGACCGCGTTCTCGCCGGCCACCCCTGGATCTACGCGGCTTCCATCCTGCGCATCACGCGTCCCGCCAATGACGGGGACGTGGTGCAGGTGAAGGATCATCGTCAGCGCCTTCTGGGCACCGGGTTCTTCAACTCGCTGTCCCGCATTCGCGTTCGCATGCTGACCGAGGAGCGCGCGGTGATTGACGATCGTTTTTTTGCGAGCCGAATCAAGGCCGCGCTCGAAGTGCGTCGACGCCACATGCCCAAGGCGACCTCATTCCGGGTTGTCAACTCCGAGAGCGATATGCTCAGCGGCTTGATCGTGGACAAGTATGAGGATGTTCTGGTGCTGCAAACCTCCTCTCTCGGCATGGACGCCCGCAAACACATCATCGTTCGGGTGCTGTGCGATCTGCTGAAGCCGCGCGCGATTCTGGAGCGGAATGACATGGCGTCGCGGAAGTTCGAAGGCCTGCCCGATGCGAACGGCGCGATCTTCGGGGATGCCCAGGAAGAGATTGAGGTCCTGCTGAACGGACTTAAGTTCAACCTGGTATTCTCAAGCGGCCACAAGACAGGCCTGTATCTGGATCAGCAATCAAACTACCAGCAGGTTGCCCGCGCCGCGAAGGGGGCCCGGGTGTTGGACTGCTTCAGCTTTTTAGGGGGCTTCGGCATCCACGCAGCCAAAGCCGGCGCGACGCAGGTATTGGGAATCGATCAGAGCGCGGAGGCCGTCGCGTCAGGACACCGAAACGCAAAGGCCAACGGAGTCAGTTCGACATGCGGCTTCGAGGTTGGGAACGTCTTCGACTGGCTTAAAGCTCACACCACGCCCCGCAAGGACGAGGTGTTCAAACCAGAATGGGATCTCATCATTCTTGATCCCCCCAGTTTCACGCGGAACCGCGCTTCGGTTCCGGACGCGCTCCGCGGATACAAGGAGATCCACCTTCGTGCGCTCAAGCTTCTGCGCCCTGGAGGAACTCTCGCCACCTTCTGCTGTTCGCATCACGTCGATGCCTCTCTTTTCCAGGACGTGATTTTGGCGGCCGCCTACGACGCTCGCAAACGGCTCCGACGGACCGCTGTCTATACCCAGTCCCCGGATCATCCAGTGCTGCCCGCAGTATCCGAGACAGAATACCTGAAAGGTTTTGCTTTCGAGCTGGTTTAGTCCTCGGTGCGTAGCAGCCCGTTGAAGCCCTGCGACTCTGCCTTGACATGCCTACCACGATCACACGTGTTTCGGTCAGGGATATTCGCTTTCCGACCTCACGACAGCTCGACGGTTCGGATGCCATGAATCCGAACCCCGATTACTCGGCGGCCTATGTGGTGCTTCATACCGATCACCCGAGTTCCTTGGAAGGCCACGGGCTCGCCTTCACCATTGGTCGCGGCAACGAGATTGTGGTCACCGCCATCGAGGCCCTTATCCCTCTGATCCAAGGACGAACCTTGGAGGAGTTCGCGCAGGACATGGCGGGGTTTTGGCGACACATCACCGGCGATAGCCAGCTGCGCTGGATCGGTCCAGAGAAAGGTGCGATTCACCTCGCCACGGCTGCGGTGGTGAATGCCGTTTGGGATCTGTGGGCGAAGATCGAGAGCAAACCCTTGTGGCGGCTCTTGTCTGAAATGACTCCGGAGCAGGTGGTCGCGTGCATCGATTTCCGCTACCTCACCGACGCACTCACGCCGGACGAAGCACTTCAGCTCCTACGACGGAGCGCCATCGGACGGGAAGATCGTCTCGCGCGTCTGGAGCGGGAAGGCTATCCGGCCTACACCACGTCGGCGGGCTGGCTGGGTTACTCCGATGAGCGACTGCGCCAACTTTGCCGGGACGCGATCAGCTCGGGCTGGAGCCATTTCAAGATCAAAGTTGGCCGCGATCTGGCCGACGACCAGCGGCGCTGCGAAATCATCCGTCAGGAGATCGGCTATGATCGTCGATTGATGATGGATGCCAATCAGGTTTGGGACGTGCCCCAGGCCATCCGTTGGATGCATGAGCTCGCGCGCTTCAGGCCCTGGTGGATCGAGGAGCCGACCAGCCCCGACGACATTCTGGGTCACGCCGCGATTGCCAAAGCGGTAGCACCCATCGGCGTTGCGACCGGCGAGCATTGTCCAAACAGAGTGATGTTTAAACAGCTCCTACAAGCCGGAGCGATTCAGTTTTGTCAGATCGATCCTTGCCGACTGGGTGGAGTGAACGAAGTGCTGGCCGTCCTGATCCTGGCTGCGAAGTTTGGAATTCCTGTCTGCCCGCATGCTGGGGGTGTCGGTCTCTGCGAGCATGTCCAACATCTGAGCATGTTCGACTATCTGAATATCAGCGGATCAATGGAGAATCGGGTGATCGAGTATGTGGATCACCTACACGAACATTTCGTGGATCCGGTGACCTTACGCAACGGACACTATTTCCCACCCGCTCTTCCAGGCTATAGCACGGAAATGCTTTCCGATTCCCTCCGCTGCCATGAGTTCCCTCATGGCGAGGCGTGGCTCGATAGTTCTTCGTAGCGTCGAGCCATGCGGCCTACTGCGCGCGAACTTGTAAACCTGATCCCCTGATCGATCCGTTCCAGGCTACGGCGCAAGCTCATACTGAAGTGCCCGTGCCATCCTTTTATGATGGGATTGAGTTCTCCGATTCTCGTACCCATTGAGTTCGCGTTGTGTCGCCTCGTTTTCATTCGGGGCCGCGCCGTCACGAGATCAGGCAGGGAATCGTCGTTCAGGTCTCCCAAGACCGTCACCGCAGGTTTTTCATTCGCTGAGTAGGGAGTCGGCACAGCAAACGAAAGTCCGCAGTCTTCCGTCGTGGTACCACTCAGACAAGGGTACCGGAACGTTCAGACCCAGACTTGACTCAAGCCTGGCTCCGTGTAGAAAAAGAACTCGTCAAGCATTCCCAGGTAACCGCTCCCCTGTTTGCACGTCGACCTTCGGAGCTGATATTTCACACCCGTTCGGAGGGAGGAAGGTTCCAACATGATACGTGAGGTTTTTTTCAGAATTCCGCGAAGGTATCTGTCGATTCTTTTTGCGTTGGCTTGCGGACCCGGGCTTGCGACTCCGGGGAGGGCTGCGTTTCACGCAGGAGAGGTGAATGCGTGCCGATCTCCCCAATGGCCCAATGAGGCTACTTCGTCCCTGATATCCGTTCTCTACTCTCCCACCCCGCCCGACGGCGAGGCGTTTGGCCTGAGCTCTCTGAACCAACTCTATCGTTGGACACTCTCCGAGGGCTGGGTGCAGGTTGGCGCAAGTTTATCCGAGGGCCTCAAATCGATCCTGGGATTCTCACCATCAGGCAGCCTTTTTGTGAGTAGTCAGGGAAGTCTTCCAAACCGGGTGACTTTGCAACAGCTCACCACGAATGGCCAGCGTGAGACTGCTTTTCACTCGCTGACTTTTGGGGGCGACCTTCAGTTCCTCTACACTCTGTCAGGGGGTCGCATCCTGATCTCAGGATCTTTCACCAAGATCGAAGGCTTTCCCCGCATTGGTATCGCCCGACTCTTTGCGGATGGCTCCGTGGACCCGAGCTTCGATGCAGGGGAGTTGATGAGGTCCACGTCAGGGAGCGGTCGATGGAGAGGCTTCGGGCTTCAAACTGACGGCTCGGTGATCCTGACCGTCATCAGTGCCACCTCCGGAATTAAAGTCATTCGCCTGCTCCCCTCGGGACTGGAGGATGTTAATTTCGAGCAGGCCCTGAGTTCAGCGTGCAGGGACTCCCCGGAACCCGAGTGATCTTGGAATCGTCCCTGGATTTAGTGACCTGGGGACAGGTTCGCGAGACCCGTCTCCAGGGAGACGGGATCCGGATCCAGAGTCTGGCACCGCTCGGATCCTCACCTCGGTTCTATCGCGCGAGAACCGTCCCACCGAACTGATTGGATTGTCGCTTGCGAGGGAAGGAGCGAGCGACCTAGACTGATGCTATGAAAGCCATTCTGCTCTCCGTCGCTTTCCTCGCGTTCGCGACTGCGCCGTTGCGGGCGCAGGTCACCGTGGAGCTGCGTTTGGAACAAAATCAGTTTCTTCGCAACGAGACGCTTCCGGTGAAGATGCGAATCACCAATCGTTCCGGGCTTCCCTTGAAAATAGGCGAAACCAGCGACTGGCTAAGCTTCACGGTGCAGGATCACAAAGGCAAGGTGGTCTCACCCGTGCAGGAGGTGGTGGCGGGCGGGAAGTTCGAACTGGATTCGGCGGGCAGCGTCACCAAGGTGATCGACCTGAGTCCGGGGTATGATTTCAGTCAACCGGGCAAGTATCGCGTCAGTGCAGTCGCGCAGTTTCCCGATCTGAAACTTTCTGTCAGTAGCGATCCCGAGCCCTTCGACATCATTCGCGGGGCAAACATTTGGCAAGAGGTCTGTGGCGTGGCCACTCCGGGCGGTGCTCCGCATTATATTCGGTATTCACTGCTTCAAGCATTCCAGCTTCAGCAGCTTCGTGTCTATGTTCGAGTGTCGGACGAGCCGGAGGCGAACTTCGCTCGAGTTATCCCGTTGGGAGGCA
>JAYTTC010000514.1:0-4740 GCA_043745255.1 Verrucomicrobiales bacterium | reverse complement strand
ACGATCATCGGAGAGATCTTGACGGAGGGTAAGACCTACCAATCCAAGGACAGCACCCTCACTCTTCCAGCCGGCACCAAGCGATTGACCGTCAACTTCACCAGCGCCAGTCTGAGCGTGCCGGAGCGGGTTCGATTTCGTTATCGATTCGATGACGCCAAGGACGACTGGATCTCGGTGGAAACGTCACGGGCCCTCGAGCTCTCCATCGCACAGCCCGGCGACCATCACCTCCAGGTGCGCGCCTGCAACAGCGATGGCCTCTGGAACCCGACCTCAGCCGAAGTCGTCCTGACCGTGCTTCCTTTTTTCTGGCAAACCGCTTGGTTCCGAATCCTCGCGTTTGCAAGTTTCGCAATCTTGCTCGGTGGGACGGTCTGGATCATTCAACGAAGCCGGCTTCGCGAGCAGCGGCAACAACTTGAACGGGATGAGTTGCTGCTCGGCGAGCGCGCCAGGTCGGCGTCCGTCATCGAAGCCACCAGCGATTTGGTGATGTATGCCGATGCGTCCCGACAAATCATTTATCTCAACAAGGCAGGACGCGAGCTGCTGGGCATCTCTCCCCACGACGATCTCCGAACGATGAATGCGCTTTCCATCCTAAGCTCCGAGGATCAGTTGAACTGGTTAAAGAGAGTGCAGTCGGCGATGTTGACCAAGAATCTTTGGGGAGGAGGGGTGACACTCGTTTCACGCCAGGGCGAGACGATTCCCGCGACTGCGGTGGTCATCGCTCACCGCCACCCCGATGGCAGCACGCATTTCTATTCAGCGATCTGCCGTGATCTGCGCGAGTTGGTGAAAATCGAGAGCGAGAAGCGAGCCGCAGAAGACACTCTGCGTTTGGTAACCGAGAACGTCAGCGCCTGCTTTGCCTATCTTGATGCCGAGCTGCGCCCACGATGGTTCAACAAGAGTTTCTCACCCGTTCTCGGTTGCGAAACCGGGCCCTTAGTCAACCAGCCTCTCGTTCCGTTGTTGATCGCCCATGGGGCTCCAGAGATCGCGGCCCATCTTCAACGGGCTCTGGAGGGAAACTACGTCCGCTTCGAGTGGAGCGGCCTCTCCGGCGAACCCGGGCTCTACGAGTTGAGCTGCGTGCCACACCAGGATCCAACAACCCGCGCGCCTGGGGTTCTCGTTTCATCGATCGACATCACTCAGCACAAACGCGAAGAACACGTGCGCGAGCAATTGGAAAACCAGTTGCAGCAGTCGCAAAAGATGGAGTCGCTGGGAACACTCGCAGGCGGGATCGCTCACGATTTCAACAATATCCTCACCGCCATCTCCGGAAATACTCAGCTGGCCATCAGCGATCTTCCGGAAAACCACCCGGTGCAGGAGCTATTGGCCCAGGTCAGGCAGAGCGCTAGTCGAGCCACAAGTCTGGTAAGGCAAATTCTAACCTTCAGTCGACAGCAAGAGCAGCAGCAGGATCGTCTGCACCTCAGTTCTGTGATCCAGGAGGCTCTCAAACTCCTCCACCTCGGAATGCCCGCCACCATCCAAGTCACGACTAAATTCGACCCGAATGCACCCGCGATCATCGCCGACCCGACACAACTTCATCAGATCATTGTCAACCTTGGAACCAATGCCGCCCAGGCGATGCGGGAGCGAGGAGGCCAGCTGAGAATCGAAGAAAGCGTGGTTGAGCTAAACGATGCGGACCTCAGCGCGCATCCGAATCTTCGACCGGGCCGCTACCTCTGCCTGAACGTGAGCGACACCGGGATCGGGATGGACCGCGCGACCCAAGACCGAATCTTCGACCCGTTCTTTACCACCAAATCGCTGGGCGAAGGCACCGGACTCGGACTCTCCGTGGTGCATGGCATTATGCAGCGTCTTGGCGGTGCGATTACCGTGGAGAGCAAAGCAGGACTCGGAACCACTTTTCGACTCTACTTCCCCGCCGTCGACGGTCCGGTTTCCGCCTCCCCCGCTCCCGCCATCCTGCCCGAACGCGGCAGCGGTGAAACCATCCTCGTGGTCGACGACGAGGAACCCGTCGTCTTCCTCACCGCACGAGTATTGAAGCGGTTGGGTTATGATCCGCTGGGCTTTACCGATCCGAGAAAAGCCTTGGCTGAGTTTCAAAGGCGACCCGACGCTTTCGCCGCCGTCATCACCGATCTTTCGATGCCTCAAATGACGGGTCCGGATCTTGTGCGCCAGATCCGCAAGCTCAGGCCCACCCTCCCGGCTATCCTGACCACCGGCTATATCCGACCCGAGGATCAGCGAGCGGCGGAAGATCTGGGAATTCGCCATCTGATATTGAAGCCCAATACGCTCGAAGAGATGAGCCAGACCCTGCGCGAGGCGCTGTCCCAGACTGCGGACACTTTTGACAAATAGCAGGGACGACGATCCGTGTTCAGCTTGAAAGGTGGCTAGACTCCCAGTCCTACGCCCTGGTTGAATGCGCCATAAACTATTACCCAGGAGTAGCTTCCACTGGAGAGCCGCATCAAACATTCCCTCCAATAGAGTTGCTCACCACGCAGGTGTTACGCTTAAAACCCTGGCGGCCGAAGTGTGGCGTGTCCCCCCTCTCCTCTCCCAAGCGACCGATCGGTAGCAAGATTTCCCGAGCTAGGACGAAGAATCTCTCGCACACAGGGTCCAAAACCGTTCAGTATCGGCACGATAAGTATGATCGCTCATATCAACAATCAGAAGACAGCCTCCCTCCCTCACACGCTTCATCAGACCCGCAGTTGCCACCCAATCAAATGGGCCTTGAGTCTTTTGGTCGGGGTAGCGCTGGTGAGCTCAGGAGCGGGCCAGTCGATCTTGGTGCCAAACAGCTCCTTTGAATCTCCCACGACTCCCCAGGGCTTTCCAGCCATACCGCAAATTGATATCTGGCAAAAAACGGCTCAACCCGTCGGCGTTCCGCTCCCGAACGGGATTACCTGGGATCAACTGTCTGGCGTATTTCCGAACACCCCTCCGAGTAGAGCCAGTCACATCGACAATCTCACCGAGAGCCAGGCGGCGTATTTGTTCGCAATTCCAGGAGTGGGGCTTTCTCAGACGCTGACTGCCACCTTCGAAGTCGGCAAATCCTATGCCCTTTCGGTCGGAGCGCTCGGAGGCGGAGGGATCTCGGAAGGAAGCAGCCTGCAGTTAGACCTATTTTATCTCGACGGAGCAAACGCCATGGCCTCTGTGGCGGTTGCACCGATTACTTTTACCGCAGCTGATTTCCCAAACTCGACTCACCTGTTGGACTTTCAAGCGCTGTCAGCCACGGTGGGGGCGAACGATCCTTGGGCCGGAAAACAGATTGGAGTTCGCCTATTGTCGACCTTCGGAACCGGCAGTGGCTACTGGGATGTCGACAACATCCGGTTGTTCGCGGTTCCAGAACCCGGCACGGGAGCCGTGGTCACCCTCGGCATTTGCAGCTTGCTGTGGGCCCGAGCTCGCTCCAATCGTCGGCGTTAGAACACAACGCGACAGCTTGATTGGCTAACAGGCAGCTAAGCCGCAAGGCCAGGCTGAACTGCTTTATCCGTTGCGCAGGATGATCAAGAATTCCTTGACCCAAAGCATCGTAGCGATACTGACCCTGCTCAGCGCACCGGGCTTGCTCCATGCGGGATCCATTGCTATCCCCAACAGTTCCTTCGAATCGCCTGTGGCGGTGTTCGTCTCGACCGACATCGATAGCTGGCAAAAGTCACCTAAACCGGATTGGTACGACGAATCGGATGGGTTTCTCTGGAGACAGCTGACAGGACTTTTCAAGAATACTCCCTCCGACCGTGACGATCACATTGAGAACTGTGATGGAAGTCAGGCCCTGTGGCTGTTCGCAGTCCCGGGCGTGGGGCTGTTTCAAGAATCCGTCCTAACGGGATCAAGTGACCCCCCACTCTCGGAACAGTTGAACGCCACCTTCACAGTAGGGAGATCCTACCACCTCACGGCCGGCGTGATCGGGATGGGCGGAGGCATGTCTAACGGCGCGACTCTTGAACTCAGCCTCTACTACCGTGATGCGTCCAGCAATCGCGTGACGGTAGCAGCCACCTCGGTCAACAATAGCCCGACTCAATTCAGCAACCGCACCCGACTCGTCGAGTTCCGAGTGGAGGTTCCCTCAGTGAAAACCAACGACTCTTGGGCGAACCAGCCTCTCGGCATCGGGCTGCTCTCCACTGTGGGATTCGAGCTGCAAGGGGGCTACTGGGACCTAGACAACCTCCACCTAACTGAAACGCGATCGCCCATATTGCATGCCACCAGTTCCAGCGAAGATCCGTTCAGCCTGATCTTGGAGAGTGAGCCAGGACTTCGATGCGAGATCCTGACAGCAATGGACATAACCACGCCGCTTTCAGAGTGGGTCCGCTTGCTCGACCTCACCAACACAACCGGCAGGGTCGCCATCCCCATCTCTAAGCTCGACTCCGCCGCGAGGTTTTACCGTGTCCGGGAGCTGACATTGGAATGAAGGTCGCCTCGCGAGTCTTCAACGGATCGACGTTGAGATTCCAAGGATGTGCTTTTTTCAAATTCACGCCAGCCCATCTGGGATTCACTCTCATAGAGCTACTGGTAGTGATCGCGATCGTAGCAATCCTTGCCGGGCTATCGCTCCCCACACTCGGAAAAGCGCGCGATGCCGGTCGCAAGGCGGCTTGCCTGTCAAACTTTCGTCAAATCGGTATCGCGATTCACGGATATGCCTATGACAACGAAGGACTGATTCCATACGGG
>JAYTTC010000513.1:0-4742 GCA_043745255.1 Verrucomicrobiales bacterium | reverse complement strand
GCAGATCGAGAGGCCGCCAAAAAACTCCATCGCTCCGTGAGAACCGTGACCACAAAGAGGAGAAAACTCGGAATCGCGCCGGTCGACCCGCTATTTCGGAAATGGTCGTCTTCGGAGGATTGCTTAGTTGGTACGTTGCCGGATCGCGAAGTGGCACGTCGTATCGGGCGCAGTGTGTGTGCTATCGCTCTGCGCAGAAAAGCACGCAACCTTCCTCCCGTCTCTCCTTTGTGGCGGCCTTGGACTCAGAAAGAGGATGCGCTCATCAAGAGATTTTCGGAAGAGGAGGTGGCGCGACGAACGGGTCGGCTCAAGAGCGGCGTGCGTGCGCGGCGTCAAAAGCTCGGATTGCCACTCCTGAACCCGCTGCGCCGGAATTGGACCCCGGAGGAGGAGAAGCTTATCGGCACCGCTCCGGATGCTGAGATCGGCAAACGCATCAACCGAGATCGAGGAACAGTTTCGGATCGCCGGAGAGAGCTCGGTATCACACCGGCTCCAGGTAAATATCGGGCATGGACAGCCAAAGAAATCCGCCTGCTTGGGACTGCTCCCGATCGTGTGATCGCTGGGCATCTTGGCCGTGTCCTCGCCTCGGTACAAAACAAGCGACTAAAACTTGGACTTCCGATGCTCAAGCCGGGACATCGGTTTTGGACGGCCGAAGAGGTTAAGCTTCTCGGAACAATGCCGGATGGAGATTTAGCGAAGCGCATCGGGCGGCGCACTGGCGATGTGGCTGGCAAACGCTTGAGCCTAGAGATTCCCTATCTGGTGCCGCGTTACCGAGCCTGGACGGAGGAAGAAATAAAACTCATAGGGACCATTCCGGACAAGGAGATCGCCCGGAAAATCGGTAGACCTTGGGCTGCGGTGGTTCAGAAGCGATGCAAGCTCGGGATTGCGACTCCTCTCGATGGGAGAACCGCGCGCGCGTAGAGCCGGATTGGGGCGCGCGAAATTGGCACCTCCCGAGGCTCGTCTGATTGTGCCAGTCGGGCACATTCTGGTGCATGGCGTAGAATATGTTCTGCCGCGTGGTCACGGCAAAGACACAATACAGTCTGAGTAACGCACGGAGTTACTTTTCGGAACATCTGGCGATCGGGGACTACTATCAGGAGGGGCAGAAGGTGGCGGGGCAGTGGTTTGGGATCGGGGCAGCATCGCTTGAACTGAGCGGCATGATCGGTGAAGCTGATTTTCTGGCTCTTTGTGAGAATCAGAATCCGAAGACTAGAGATTGCCTAACGCAACGGACGAACTCAGTCCGCAGTAAAGAGGGTTCGGTCGCAGCCAATCGCCGCATCTTCTACGATTTCACCTTCTCGCCGCCGAAGTCTGTTTCCCTGGTGGCATTGGTCGCAGAAGACAAACGCATCCTTGATGCGCACAACCGTGCACTTCAGATTGCGCTGGGCGAGTTTGAGACTTTTGCCTCCACACGGATTCGCAAGGGCAAGGCAGACGGCTCCCGGCTTACCTCGAACATTCTCGCCGGATTGTTCACTCATGACACATCCCGGGCGCTCGACCCACATCTCCACACTCACTGTATCGTCTTCAACGCAACATTCGACCGGACCGAGCAGCGATGGAAGGCGCTCCAGAACTTCGAAATGCTGAGGGCGCGCAAATACGTCGAGGCGGTCTACTACCACGAACTCGCGCGGGATCTTCAGCGGTTTGGCTATAGTTTGCGGAACAAGTCGCGCGGAGATTTTGAGATTGAAGGTGTGCCGGAAACGCTTTGTCGCCGATTCTCCAAGCGTCACGAGCAAATTAACGAAGCTCTCGATGCATTGTTGCGCGAGAAGCCTGAACTTGCCGACGCAAACCTGAAGGATCTTCGCGAGCACCTCGCGACGTCGGAACGTTCCCGCAAGATGAGCGGCCAGGACGGTGCCGAACTTCGCCGCCTGTGGAAGGCACAGTTGACACCTGACGAATTGGGCCGCTTGTGCGGGTTGGCGCGGGCGACAACCGAAGCCGTAGTAGGAGGAGAATCAGGCGCTGTCTCAGAAGAGGCTGTCGCCTGGGCTGAGGAACATTTATTTGACCGTCGTTCAGTCGTGCTCGAACACTCGATCTGGCAGGAGGCGATTCAACACGCGCGCGGTCAGAATGTGTCTGTCAACGAGCTGCGTCAACTCACCGCCAGGCGTAACTACGTTCGCAAACTGGACGAGCCTGCTTATGTCACACGTCGTGAAGTCCTCGGCCGCGAGCTGGACATTGTGAGGGCGGCCACTGACGGAGTCAGCGCTTTCATGCCCTTTGCCAATGAAGTGTCGGGACTGTCTGAGTCTCTCTCTAAGGAACAACGGACCGCGCTCACGCGGTTGCTCACCTCGCGTGACTTCATCACAGTGTTTCGTGGAGGCGCAGGGACCGGGAAAAGTTTCGTTCTCCGTAGATTAGTAGACGCGTTGGCCGCCAAAGCCAACAGTGTCATCGTTCTCGCGCCCCAGCGTCAGCAGGTAGTTGACTTGGCCAGTGATGGGTTCTCCCAGCCCACGACCCTGAGTCAGTTCCTCACTCGGAAAGTGATGCCAGAGCACGGCGTGGTGGTTTTGGATGAAGCCGGACAGGTCGGGGCGCGGCAGATGCTCGAACTCATCCATTTCGTGAATGCGAGCAGGGGCCGCATCATTTTCTCCGGTGATACCCGCCAGCACGGGCCGGTTGAGGCTTCAGATGCGCTGCTGGCCTTGGAACGCTACGCCAATCTGCGTCCCGCAGAACTCGAGACCATTCGTCGGCAAGATCCACGCCTCGGTCGGAATGAGGATGAGAAGCGCTTCATTCAACAGTATCGTCGAGCGGTAAAGGAAGCCGCAGGTGGTCAACTCACCGAATCGTTTGATCGGCTTAATAGAATCGGTGCCATTCAAGCCTGTCGACTGGACGAGCAGCAGGAGCGATTGACAGAGGAATACCTGCGACTGGCGGAGGAGGGACAATCCCTCGTGGTCGTTGCGCAGACATGGGCGGAAGTGCATCGCGTCAACGAACGCGTTCGGACAGCGTTGAAACGGAAAGGGCTGGTGGCGTATGAAGAACGAGACGTGGAAGCGCTGGAAAAGGTGGACCTGACGTCAGCGCAAAAACGGGATGCTCGTTTTCACCTGACTGACCACGTCGTGGTCTTCAATCAACCCCTGCGTGGGTTCAGTTCCGGCACACGAGGCAGGTTGTCCGGCGTGGTCAATCGCGGCGTACTGGTTGAAGTCGCCGGCAAGATGTTGCTTGTATCTCGATCGCACTTCGACCGAATCACTGTGTGCCGTCCGCTTAAACTCGCGTTGGCTCAAGGGGACCGGCTTCAACTTAAGGCCAACCGTCGGATGTCCAACGGCAAAACGGTCGCGAACGGTGAACTGGTTACGGTGAAAAGCGCTCACGAAGACGGTCGCATCGATCTGGCCGACGGTCGCACACTTGATGCGGGATTTCGTGAGTTCCTTCCTGGCTACGCGGTGACTTCCTACGGCTCCCAGGGCAAAACCGTGGACTTCGTGCTGTTCTCCGATTCTGCCGTTCGCGCTGCGACTGACAACCGCCAGTGGTATGTGACCATCTCACGCGGACGGCGAGGTGTCCGCATCTTCACTCCGGACAAACATCAACTCCGTGAGAATGTGGTCCGATCCGGCAATCAACCTCTGGCGTTGGATCTTCTCTCAGATAAGGCGCGAAAACTCTTGATCTTGCGAAACGGAGCCAACCCTTGGTGCCACTGGTTGAAGGCATGGAGCAGCAGAGCGCAAAAGATGTTCCAAAGCATCTGGCGGGCAAAGTCAGCAGGTTCAATCAAAAAGCAAAGCTATGGACAACAAGTCACTTGACTGTTTTGCGTGCGAAGGCCGGGCACGCGGTGTGAAAGTTGAAATCTCACCCCAGAACTCGTTCGTTATGCCGCACGAGCACTTTATCTATTCCGAATTCAAGGCAGACGATGATCGAGATCTTTTTAAAATCACTTTCGTGACCCACGAAGTGGTCGTGGAGGGCTTTCTGTTGCGCAGGGTCGAAAACGCAATGGTGAATCGAGATCTTTCGTGGCTGTGCGCTCGCGCAGAGAGATTTCGCCCACAGAATCACGACCGTCCATTCATCACTAAACTTACTGTGAGACCTTCCGAAGAGTCACAAGCGGCGACTACGAAGAAAGGTGAAAATGAAGCCGACTGAGGAGATTCACCAATCCGCACCTTCAGCTTCGCCACGGACGCATTCGATTGGGCTACGTGGCGGAGACAGTGCGACAGCACCAGCTGAAGCCAAACTCATTGCCGAAGCAGTTAAACAAGGGCTGAAAGAGGCTTTGGCAAACGAAGACCAGCTGATTAACTACACGGAGCTCTCGCGCCGCATGCAACTGAAAGAGAAATTCGTCCGGCGGCTGAAGAACGCAGGCATTATCCACGCAGCGCTCGACCTGGGGAAAATCGTCCGCTTTCATTGGCCCTCGGTTCTCGCTGAGCTTAAATGCGCTCGTGCCCACCGACACAGTGGTCGATAAATTTCCGAGCACTTGCACATGGGGGCAATGAACGCGCTCAGCGGCTCTTTTCTGTGTAGTTCATTCCTAAGGCGTGCCATTCCTCCTCGCGGACTGTCGCGCCGCTTGCGATTCGGCATCTGCAAACTTTGGAATAGAATTCTTGAGCTTGGTGGCGAGCGACCAAAACTTTTCACTGTCCTCTGGGTTCACCAGTTCGCGGTAGTGGCGATGCAAG
>JAYTTC010000512.1:0-4747 GCA_043745255.1 Verrucomicrobiales bacterium | reverse complement strand
CTCATCGTTCCCGGTCGGGTTTACCGACGCGACAATGCGGACGCGACTCATAACCCCACTTTTCATCAGATTGAGGGGCTCTACGTGGATCGCGGCGTCACCGTCAGCGACCTGAAGGGAACGGTCGAATTTGTGTTTCGGGAGTTGCTAGGAAGCGACGTAAAGCTTCGGTTTCGTCCGCACTATTTCTCCTATACCGAGCCTAGCTACGAGATCGATTTTACCAATGCGCTAGTGAAGAAGCTAGGCAAGGACTGGATGGAAATCGCGGGCTGCGGAATGGTGCATCCGCAGGTATTTGAGAACGTGGGTTATAACCCGGAGGAGTGGTCGGGATGGGCCTTCGGCTTCGGCATCGAGCGTCTCGCGATGCTGCGGTACGGAGTGAACGACATCCGCTTGTTCTACGAGAACGACGTCCGATTCCTCGAGCAGTTCTAACCGTGCCCTCACCACAGCAGGGAACACGACACGGGATGGTGCGTCATGGCTTTAGGCCCGGGAGAAACACGGGATCTCCAATTCGTATCCGTGTTCCAAGCTGGCCAGGAGCGATCCGGGTGTTCACTGCGAATCGATAAAAGTGATCAAAGTGGGAGCGCTCCGCCCATGGGGGCAGAGTTCGCTCACGCTCCTGCATGAAACGCTTCTGGAATCCGCTGGTGATTTCCCCGCTCTCAGGGTCACGAGCGGGAACCGCGCAACGTCGACAGGGATTCACACCGAGAAGATTGAGTTTGCCGATGCGGAACTCAACGAATTCCCCTGCTTTTTTGAACAGACGGTCCTCCCAAAACATCGGCGCCCCTTCGAACTCGAGATTCGATCGGAATCTCCGCCGGATATCGTCCCTCTGCAGGCCAAACCAGGTAGCAACTTCCACCAGACTAAGCTCACCGACGAGTGTAGGACCATTGGCCTTGAGGTCGTCAGGAAAACCCTGCTGTTCATCCCGAATCAAGCGAATGGGCTCATTAAAAAACTGACTAAACCAAGCCGAGAGCGAAATGGCATCGTCCAACGCGTGAGTTTCGGAGGCATCTTCTCCAGCACTCAGTGTTACTTGCCTGGCGTCATCAGAGTAGCGAGCGCGAATCCGGTGAATGAGAGGATTGGACTTTCCGTTGACGAAATTGCCCCGCTCGTCGATGAGTGCCCATTCGCGGTCGTGCCGAAGCGCCCCAAGCGCCGTGACCTCCGCCTCTCGAAGTTCGAGAGAGTCCAGGGATTTAATCGGGTAGACCCGTATGCGACTGAGTTGCAAGCACGCGAAGATTCTCCCGTGTCCGCGACGGGGGCAAGCCGAAGGTGATGGATCGAGTCTGGACGTGGATGGAGTCTGACTTGTATAAACCGGCCGCCATGAGATGGGTGGCCTACGGCCCTAGCGCGCTGCTGATCTACTTTGCCGATCGTGTCGGCGAGGAAGCCTTTCTGCGTGGACGCGCGATTGCCGCAGTACTCGAGTCGAATCCGCCCCCTGGTTTGTTGGAGTTTGTTCCAGGATTCACTTCCGTGTTGCTGGAGTTTGATCCCGCTCTGGTGCCGGATCCGAAGTTTCACGCGTTGGAGTGGCTGGCCTTGCTGAAGTCCGCGATCTCGATTCCTCAGCTGCCCTCGCCGGTTAAATCCATTCCCGTGACCTACGATGGACCCGATTTAACGCGGGTGGCTCAGCACAATCGTTTGACTGTCGAGCAGGTCGTCAGCATCCATTCTCAGACGCTCTACAAGGTCTATCTGCTCGGCTTCTCGCCCGGGTTTCCGTATCTCGGCGACTTGGACGTAAGGATTCACACGCCGCGGCTGCCGAGCCCCCGAACCCGGGTTCCCGTGGGCTCGGTGGCGATCGGCGGTGAACACACCGGCATCTACTCCATGGAGACCGCAGGAGGATGGAATCTTATTGGGCGAACCCCGCGGGTGCTGTTTGATCTCTCCCGTGGTGGAGAGGGTAAACGGAGTGAGGGCGTATTTCTACTGCGACCGGGCGACCGTGTCCGGTTCGTTCCGAACGGATGAAGGGCTGGCCATGAGCTTTGACGTGCTTTATGTGTTGGATCCGGGGATGGGACTTCACCTTCAGGATCAGGGTCGCGTGGGGTGGCGCCGCTTCGGCGTACCTTCGGGTGGCACCATGGACCCACACGCGGCAGCCTGGGCCAATCAGCTTCTCGACAATCCCCCCGAGGCACCCGTTTTGGAGTTGTTGGTGCAAGGAGCCAAACTCGCAGTGCTGAGACCAGTGTGGCTGGCCATCACCGGTGCCGACGCAGGGGCAAACGTGCCGACTTGGCGCGTGGTGCATCTTGAGTCGGACGACGTCCTTTCATTTCCCAGGAACAAGCGCGGCGTTTGGACTTACATTGGAGTGGAGGCTGGGTTTGATTGTGAGCGGATTTTCGGCAGCGTATCTGCCTCTCCCCGGGTACGGCTGGGACGCATTCTGACGCGAGGCAGCTACTTGCGCCGCTCTGAGGATCGCTCTTTTCAATTGCCCCCCGGCGTCGCAGGGCGATCCGTTCCGAACGCCGAGCGCCGAGACTATTCTGCTCCCCCTCCGCTGCGAATCTGGCCTGGACCTCAATGGGAGGCATTTCCTCCCTCCACTCGAATGGCTTTTCTCAACCAGCCCTGGCGGGTCAGCTCGCGCTGTGATCGCACGGGATACCGGCTGGAAGGCGAGGCGTTGCGCGGTGGATTGAGTCAGATGATCAGCGAGCCAGTGAGGGTAGGGACTATCCAGCTGCCGGAGGACGGCCAGCCTATCGTGACCCTCCAAGACGGTCCGACTGTCGGCGGTTATCCCAAGTTGGCTATGATCGATCCCGAGGATCTGAGCTGGCTGGTCCAATGTCGCGGAGGCCAGTCGGTGCATTTTACGCTGGCGGGAGCGAGGTCCTGACTTGCAGTGCCGATGAAGCGCCTTTGGGATATCAACTGTGACCTGGGTGAAGGGGAATCGGCTGCGCGCACCGGCGCGCTCATGCGATCTGTGACCTCAGCCAATGTCGCTTGCGGAGGACATGCCGGCGATCTCGTGTCGATGCGCCGATGCGTCCTTTTGGCCGCCAAGCACGGCGTTCGATTGGGGGCCCATCCGGGACCCTGGGATCGTGCGAACTTCGGTCGTGGTCGTGTGCAGATCACTCCCCCGGAGCTGGAACTGCTGCTCTTGCAGCAGGTCGGGGTGCTTCAGAGTTTGGCCCGCGAGAAGGACGTTCCACTCCATCACGTGAAGTTGCACGGTGGGCTTTATCACGCCGTTGAAGACTCCTCGCGTCTGGCGCATGTGTATCTGGAGACCTTGACGCGTCATTGGCCAGGATGCCTCGCTTACGCCAAGGCGGGCGGCAAGGTCGTCGCCGCTGCCGCGAGGGTCCGAGGCGCGAAGGTCTGGGGAGAAGGTTTTATCGACCGAGGTTATTTGTCCGACGGAGGGCTCGTGCCTCGCGATACACCGGGTGCGCTGATCGAGTCCAGGAAGGCACTCGAGACGAGACTCGAAGACCTTTGCCTGCGAGATAGGGTGACCGCTGTCTCTGGGGAACGACTTCCAATTGCGCTCCGGACGTTGTGTGTTCACGGCGATACTCCATCGGCGCTTCGGCTCCTCGAGTGGGCGCTCGCGTGGATGAATTCGCATCGACTTCGTTTCCCGTAATCCATCCTCCTCTTCCTCATCATTTGGTAACCAAACCCTGCCTCCTCGCCCGAGGAAATTTGCAGTTCCAGCCCAGTCTCTGGCCGACTACGTTACGGGGAACAACGCATGCACTATCGTGAACTCGGCAAGACAGGTCTCAAACTTCCCGTCCTCAGCTTTGGCGCTTCGTCGCTCGGGCAGGAATTTCGCTCCGTGAACCTCGACGACGCACTGAGGAGTGTCCGGGTGGCTCTCGACTCAGGTTTGAACTTCATCGATACATCGCCGTTTTACGGACGTGGAATGTCGGAGGTTTTGCTTGGGATGGCGCTTCGTGATGTCCCCCGGGATTCCTACACCCTCTGCACCAAGCTCGGAAGGTACGATCTCCAGCACTTCGACTTTTCGGCCAAGCGGGTCGCGGAGAGCGTGGATGTGAGTCTGCATCGTCTGGGGACCGATCACCTCGACATCATTCTCTGCCACGATATCGAGTTCGTGGAGATGCAACAGATCGTCGATGAAACTCTGCCTGCTCTGAAAAAAATCCAACAACAGGGGAAAGTGCGTTTCATTGGGTTTAGCGGCTACCCAATGAAAATCTTCCGTTTCATTTGTGAGCAGGCCTCGGTCGATTGCGCCCTGAGCTACAACCAATACACCTTGCAGAACACTCGGTTCTCCGACGAGGCGGTGCCTTACCTGAAAGCGAAGGGGGTAGGAGTGATGAATGCCGGACCGTTTTCCGCGCGGCTCCTGACTAATGCGCCGCTTCCCGTCTGGCTCAAAGAACCGGAGAACGTGAAGGAGGCGGCGCGCCGCGCGGCAGCACATTGCGCTGCCCAGGGCATCGATATCGCGAAGCTGGCACTCCAGTTCAGCATCGCGAACCCTGACATCACCACCACCATAGCCGGTAGCGCGAACCCAGAGAACATCCGCAAATGGGCTGAGTGGGCCGCTCAACCGATCGATGAAACCCTGCTGCGAGAAGTGCAGGCCCTCTTCGCCCCGGTGAGAAACCTCGGACATCAAGAGGGATTGGCGAAGAATAACTGATGATAAATCGGAAAAGGAAAGGGGCATTTAAACCACGGATGA
>JAYTTC010000511.1:0-4749 GCA_043745255.1 Verrucomicrobiales bacterium | reverse complement strand
ACCATCGTCGCGGTCGGCGTGGTTTTTGCCCGCTTCAAGTCGTCGGATGTTGGCAAGAGACGCATTGACCGCTGGAAATTGAACGCTCCGGTGGTCGGTAAGGTCATTCGACTAAATCTCTTCGGGCAGTTCGCCCGAACTCTGTCCACGCTGCTGACCAACGGTGTTCCTGTTCTCACTGCACTCAAAATTACCGAGCAAATCGTTCCTAATGTGATTGTCAAACAGGCAATCGCTACCACGCGTGAGGAGGTGACGGACGGGAAGACGATCGCTCAACCGCTTGCCAAGAGTAAGCTCTTTCCTCAACTGATGATCGATCTCTTAAAAATCGGAGAGGAGACAGGTGACGTGCCTGGAGCACTCCGTAACATCGCGGAAACGTATGAGAGTGAGCTCAATATTCAGCTTCGTATCATGACTACGTTGATCGAACCCGCGATGATCATCGTCATGGCATTGGGGGTCGGGTTTCTGCTTTTCAGCGTGCTCTCGGCGATGTTCAAGATCACGTCAAGTATCAATCGGTAGTCACCATGAGCCATGACAGACAGCAACCCAATCTTTGCGAGTCTTTCGGTTAGGACCAAGTGGAAGCCGCAGCGAAGCCGGGGGTTTACGCTTATCGAAGTCATGGTGGTGGTGGGAATTGCGGCAGTGCTGATGTCCATCGCGGTACCCGCCTTTGTCCGTCGGCTCTCTCCCCAGTCGATGCAGCGTGCGGTGGCTGATGTCGTGGAGGCCTGCGGCAAAGCGCGCTCGCACGCCATTCTGAACGGAGTGACGACAGCGCTGAGAATTCATCCGGGAGATCGAATTTTCGAGGTTGTGGTGATCGGAAAAGCCATGGCACCGCCTCCCTCGGAGGACGGGGGGGTGCCTTCCGTCGTCCCTAATCAGAATCAAGAGGTGCTCCCGCCTGGGATGGGGACGCCGATTGCAGGAGGGGGCGGGATCTTTTCCGCAACGCTCGACCCCGCGATCCGATTGAACATGCTCTTCGTGAACAAAGATGACCTGGCGGATGAGCCGGCGGCCGACGTTTTTTTCTACTCCAACGGCACATGCGACGAGATGTTCCTCATTCTCATCTCCGACAAGAATGAGCAGCGTGAGATTGATCTCGAAGCGGTAACCGCGTTGGCGACTGTGGAATCGGACATCCAGAAAGGGATGATGAAATATATGGCCAAATGAAGACTCAATTCTTATTACGCTTCCCCAGGCGGCGCGATTCTTCCGACCCGAGCGAACGGCGCACTGATTGCGCGTTCACTCTGCTTGAGGTGATGATCGCTTGTTTTGTTTTTTTCACTGTTGCGTTCTCCGTTTTGGCGCTCACGACGCAGGGTCTGGTAGCGGCGAAGTCTCTAAGACGGCACAGGCTGGATCCGGGGTTGGTTGCAGCGAGATTGGCGACAAATCAGGTCTTCGAAGAAGGTACTTTCACGATGGACTTGGAGGAAATAAACCCGGATTTTAGGGACTATTCGGCCCAGTACCGGGTGGAGGAGTGGCAGAGCAATCGGCTCTTCAAGGTGGAAATTGAGGTTACTTCAAGGAAAGGCTATGAGGAGGTTCCGCTTCGCCTGACTACTTTCATCCATAGCCCCACGTCGCCACCTGGCAAAATGAGCGGAGCACTTAGATGAAGCGTTCCTCGCTGAAACAGTCTGCATGGTGTTCGGCTTTTTCCCTCCTCGAGGTGATGATCGCCATGGCAATTTTCATGATGGTTATGGGAGCGGTTTATGCGACATGGACGGCCATTCTGAAAGGTACCAAGGTGGGTTTGGAAGCCGCCGCCAATGTTCAGCGCTCTCGGATAGCCCTCCGTACCCTCCAGGATGCTTTGCTCACAGCGGTGTTCTACGATGCTCCTTTGGGGGTTCCGAGTCTTGGAAGGGTGGGGCGTGATAAAAAACAATCTCCTTACACTTTTGCCGCTGACTCGAGGGGCGATTTTGCCTGGATCGAGTTTTCCGCACGGCTCCCGGGATCTTTCCTGGGGATGGGGCGATCTCAGGGATGCATTCTGCGTCGAGTTCGATTCGAGGTGGAGCCTTTCGATCAGCGGAACCAGTTGGTCATGTATCAATGGGACCTGCTCTCAGAGCGACCCTCAGCCGATGAGATGGCAGGTTATCGAACGATCCTTAGCCCGGACGTGACCGAGTTCAAACTCCTCTTCGCGGATGGCCAGAAGAATGACCTGGAAGATTGGAAGCTCACCAATTCCCTTCCTTTGATCGTAGAAATCAAGCTAGGCCAGGGCAAGCAGCCCGGATCGAACAAGGCCCACGATTACGCAACCACGTTGGTCTCCCTTCCTGGAGGGAGAAGAACGGTTCAGAATCGATGAAACCGGCACCCGCTGCACACCCTCGCGGTATTGCCCTCATCATGGTAATGATGGTGGTCACTGTGCTCGCGGTGCTCGCGGGTGGTTTTGCTTATTCCATGAGGGTTGAAACGCGTCTCGCGCGCAATGCCGCGTGGGATTCTGATCTGGAGTGGCTGGCCCGAGGTGGGGTTGAGATCGCGAAGTGGGCGTTGAGTCAGCGTGCGCCGGGCAGCGCTGGAGTCGACTATCTGGGGCAGGCCTGGGCCGGGGGGCGGGCAGAAACCAATGAAGTTGTCTCGAGTCTCATCGGACCCTGGCAGAAGACGGATGGTGGGGACTTTCGCATCAGTATCGTGGATCTGAATCGAAAGTTGGACATCAACAGCGCGGATGAATTGGTGCTGCAAAATGCCTGCAGCCTGATCGGTGTCGATGCCTCTTCGTCGCGGGTGATCGTAAGTTCAATCCTGGACTGGCGGGATGAGGATAGCGACACCCACCCAGGTGGTGCCGAAGACGAGTTTTACTCCAAATTAGACGTTCCGCTGCACGCTCGAAACGGTCCTTTAGATGATCTCTCAGAACTCCTGCTTATCAACGGAGTCCGCGACAACCCCGGGGTTTACTACGGAGCTGGAATCTCCTCCGTGCGACACCGGGTTCGGTCAGCGCGGGATAGCCATTTCGAGGAGCTCATTTATGAAACAGGGCTGCGGGACCTGTTCTGCGCGATCCCAGGCGGTGGGGCTCGCCCTGGCGGCAATCGAAGTGGTCTTTTGAACATCAATACCGCTTCAGCCAAGGCGCTCCAGGTGTGCCCTCTGTTTCGCGAAAGCAAGGCCGAGGAGTTTGTTGAGGCTCGACGTGGGCTCGATAAAATTGAGGGAACAGAAGACGACTTCGTTGCTCGGTCGAGCCAGGATATCCTGCGGTTCTTACCGGGAGTCGACCCGGGGTTCGCGAGGCCATTTCTTCAGATGCTGGGTGTGCAAAGCGCAGTATTTGAGGTCACGGTGGAAGTGCGAGTGGGTACCCACTCGAGAACCTACAAAGCGACCATCCGACGCGCGGGTGGGCCGAATCAGCTCCAGACGTTGAACCTTTACTGGATGGAGTGATGAAGACATCAAGGAAGGCTAAAATTATCTTCATTACCGGGACAGACACCGGAGTTGGAAAGACCGTCTTGACTGTTCTCTTGTTGCGTCATCTTCGTCAAAACGGAGTAATGGCAATCGGCCTGAAGCCATTCTGCTGCGGCAGCCGGGATGACGCGATTTGGCTCCAGAAGGAGTGTGATGAGGAGCTGAGTCTTTCGGAGGTTAACCCTTACTACTTCAAGCAACCGATTGCGCCCGGGGCGGCGACGCTAAAGGCGAAAAAGACGCTTCGTTTGAGGGATGTAGCGAGACAAGTGGAAAGGGTGGCAAACCGCTATGAGTGTGCTTTGATTGAGGGGGTTGGAGGGTTACTGGTGCCTGTTTCAGGGCGCTTTTTGTTAGCGGATTTGATCGAAACCCTGCGTTGCCAAGTGATCGTCGTAGGGCGAAATTGTTTGGGCACTATCAATCACACGCTGCTTACCACTTGTGAGCTCGACCGACGTGGTTTACGAAGCTCAGCAGTGGTATTAATGAAGAATTTTCCGGCGGATATTTCGCAGCAGACAAATCTAACTATCCTATCTCAATACATTAACAAGGAACGACTTATAGAAATTCCAAGAGTGAGCGATTATCCGTTGCTAAAAGCCTTCAGCGTCTTCGACGAAAGATTTTTAGAAAAAGCTGTTGCGAAGATTTCCGCGCTCAGTATTGTCTGCACTCGTCGATGGCGACCGCAGCGAAAGTAAAAAGCTGAAGGACGCAGTCGGCAAGTGAGATGAGTGGCTGATTGGTTCTAAGCTGCCGTAGGATTAAAGACGGCAGTAAGTTTTTTCGTCCCCAGCTCGCTATGATTTGTTGGTTAGTTCTTTGAAAGTTGAATTGTGCGATAAGTAAGAGCCCCTTGAAATTCTGCGAAAGCAGAAATCAAGATCTAAGATAGTAGCTGTTGGAAACAATAGCAGTAATAAAGAACTCAACTCTTTAATAACGGAGAGTTTGATTCTGGCTCAGAACGAACGCTGGCGGCGTGGATAAGACATGCAAGTCGAACGCTGATTGTGGAGTAGCAATATTCTGCAGTTGGAGTGGCGAAAGGGTGCGTAACACGTGGGTAATTTGCCGTGAAGTTGGGGATAACTCGCTGAAAGGCGAGCTAATACCGAATGTGGCCTTCCAAGGCTAAAGTTGGGGACCGTAAGGCCTGACGCTTCATGATAAGCCCGCGGCCTATCAGCTAGTTGGTGAGGTAACGGCTCACCAAGGCTAAGACGGGTAGCTGGTCTGAGAGGACGACCAGCC
>JAYTTC010000510.1:0-4753 GCA_043745255.1 Verrucomicrobiales bacterium | reverse complement strand
TAACATCTTAGAACTCCCACCCCAACCCGGCGCTGAACGTATTCACCGAGTAACCATCGATCTCACGATTCGAAAGCGCTCGCTCGTATTCATACTCCGCGTGAATCCGCAGTCCGGAAAAAAGTGAACGCTCCACTCGCAACAAGGCGCGCAGGGTGTCCTTCAGTCTCGCTTGCAGCCCGTCATCAGCTCGTTGCAAATCGTATTGATATCGAGCGACCCGCGCCTGCCCTCTCAATTCCCAGGTGCGAGTGTGGTAACGCAGTTGTTGCGAGAGGCTGAGGCGATCGTAATTGAAATAGCCCGATCCGTTGTCGGCATTGCGCTCCAGGTTAAATTTGGTGAGCGTTCGCCAGTGCCGTGCCTGATCCCAGAATTGCCTCACTAGAAAGGTGAGTGAGGGAATGCGATAGCTCAGGGACTGTCCGCCGATGGGATTTCCATCCACCGTGTAGGTCTCACGCTGATCGTAAGCTCGCTCGAGAACTCCTAACTCCAGCGACCATTCCGATCGTCGACCATACCGATGACCCAGCTGAGCGTGGGGGCCGATTTCCCAGTAGTCATCCAGATCAGCCTGCTGATAGGTCTGACGCGTCAGATTCGCCCCGACCTCCACCCACCAGCCGCCAGAAATATCACGTCGCAATCCAGGCTTGAGTTCGAAAGTGTGTCCCTGAACCGGAAGCGAAGAAAGATTGGTATCGGTGATCGAGGCATCGATGACTTGATCCTGGTATAGGTACTGCCCGTTCAGCGTGGATTGCCAGAATCGCCCCAGGTCCCAGCTCATCTCGGTATTGGCGCTGACGACTCGCTCGTGATCGACGGTTTGGCCTGCGGTGAATCGCTTCTCCTCAGCGCTCATCGCAGCTGAGAAATGAAAACGTCCCAAAGGGAGTCGCATCAGGCCAAGGTCCGCTCCCAGCCGCACGAAGGGACTCGCTTCCCGCGCATCGCGGGAGAGCAGCAAATTGTCCTGATATCCGCCGTCAGACCAGACGTCGGTCGTCCAGGTCCAAGGCGAGATCTCGGGGGGCAACTGGAGGGTTTCAGCGTTCACCTTGAGCAGCAGAAATCCGGTGACGAAACAACCTAGGAGCGTGCGCGACCCCCATCTCAAAATGTTCATGCGAAGCGGGAAAGCCCCCATTAAGATTGCGGGCTCCGAACGTTACGCGACATGGCTTCATCGCAGATCGGGTTCACTGGTCTTTGAGATCCCGACCGTGCCCTGAGCCGCTGCGACCCTTGCCGCTAGTGACTACGGGCTCGAGTTCCTGCACTTCATCCTTCAGATCTCTCATCCGCTCCTTCAGCCGATCTCGAAACTCTTTCTGCTGCTCCTTCCACTTATCAAGACTGGCTCTCAATTGATCGCGAAGCGCATCGCGATTCGACTGGGAATCCTGTTTAAGCTGACGTTCCAACTCCTGCTGCTGTTTCAGGAACTTCTCTCGATCGACCTTGAACTTCTCGATCATCACCTTGACGTCCGCTGGGAGAGCATCTGGACGCACCGCACCGCCGTCCCCCTTGCCGGAGTCCGATTTGTCGATTCGCCCAACTACGGTACCGTGATGCTTGATATCCGGAGCGTCATCGCGGCCGCGGCCACCGCGGTCCTGCCCTCTGGGCGGTTCATCCGGCTCACGGCCGAGCGCGGGCATCTCCCGGAGAAGCAGGCCCGCTAACGCGAGCCCGAATAGAGATCCAGAAAGCATCCTCAGATTTGGTTTCATTTCGCTGATGATTGAGAAATTAACGCGCCCGAGCGCCGCTGCCACTGCACCCCATCCGCCTACCACAAATTAACCCGTGTGCCTTGTCTTTTTGTGCACATCGCCGTTCACCCTGAGTTTCAAGGCAAACGTAAGCCGTAAGAACTCAGATGCAAGAGGCATGCCACTGACTGGGGGAGTTTTAGGGGCTCATCGTCTACAAAACTCCACCCCCGCCTGTTCATCGGCGGCGAGATAGCTCTCTAAAGAGTCAAGAAAGGTGCGAGCCCGCCCTGTCCCGCTCGCGACACTC
This sequence comes from Verrucomicrobiales bacterium, assembly GCA_043745255.1. Lineage (GTDB taxonomy): Bacteria > Verrucomicrobiota > Verrucomicrobiia > Limisphaerales > UBA11320 > UBA11320. The sequence continues at coordinate 2,719 of JAYTTC010000510.1, read as the reverse complement.
GATCAGTGGGTGCCAAGCCCCAAAGGATATCGGGCTAGGAGGCCCACTTAATCGGAGGGATGGACAGCACTTTCACAATTTCCCTCAGGTGCCGGGGTCGACCGCGCCTTCAGCCTTGGAAGACTTCAGCCCCAGCCGATATCTCACCAAATCTCGAGAGACCCCCAGGAGCCGGGACGCGCCCGAAACATTGTCTGCTGCTTGTTTGAGCGCCTTTCGGATCAGCCGGTCGGTGGCTTCTTCCAGAGCGAACCCTGTTTCCGGAAAACTCCATGCCTCGTTGAGCCAATCGTTTGAGGGCTCCAGAGTGGACAGCGGAGAGCTCGAGGCGGACACATTCGAGATTCCCAGGGCTAGACTCGGAAAACTCAACTCATCCTCCGCCTCGAAGACGATCGCCCGTTCCAGCTCATGCGACAGCTCTCGAACGTTCCCTGGCCAGGCGTGCGCGAGAAGACGTTGTCGCCCGAGGGGAGTGATCGTCCGTTTTGGCATCCGGTATCGCTTGCAGAGACGTCCCATGAGCACTTCGGCAAGCGCAAGGATGTCCTCACCCCGCTGCCGCAAGGGTGGGACGCTCACCCGGTAGAGGTCCAATCGATGGTAAAGGTCTTCACGAAACTCCCCACGAGCAGCCGCCGCCTTCAAATCCACGTTGCTGGCGGCGACAATCCGGACGTCGATGGAGACTTCGCGGTTCCCCCCCAAACGGCGCAACTTCTGATCCTCGATGACTTTCAGCACCTTGGCCTGGAGCGGCAGGGACAAGCTGGGAAGTTCATCCAGAAACAATGTTCCACCGTCCGCCGCCTCGAAGAGTCCCATCCGCGCGGCTCGGGCATCGGTAAACGCGCCCCTTTCATGTCCAAACAGCTCCGATTCAGCCAGCGTTTCCGGCAAGGCGGCACAATTGGCTTCCACCAGCGGCTGCTTCGCACGTGGACCATGATGATGAATCCATCGGGCGATGGTGGTTTTACCACTCCCGGTCGGCCCTTCGATGAGCACCGGCGGGAGGCCACTTTCGAGACGAACGTCCGCAGCCAGGATTCGTTCGACCTGATGCTTCAATCCTCCCAGAGCGCTCCCAAAGAAGAAGTTTTGATCGGCGTGATCCGCCTCCTCGTTGTGATGTTCCTCAACTCTAGCACTCTGCTGGGTGCGTCGCGCCCGTCCAAGGACCAGGCTTAGTTCGCCAGGATCGAACGGTTTTACCAGATAGTCTGAAGCGCCGAGCCGCATCGCTTCGACGGCCCCCGAAACTCCCCCTTGGGCGGTCATCACTACCACCCCGGAGGAGGAGGCCGCCTTGCCCTCCCGCAATAAGTCCAGCCCGTTGCCATCCGGCAGATTCACATCGAGAAGTAGAAAATCGAAGGTCCGATGGCCCAACGCCGAACGAGCATCCGCCATCGTGGACACGGCCGTGGTGTCCAAGCCGAGTCTATCCAGCTGCGCGCGACAATGACGGAGCACGGCAGCATCGTCTTCCAGGATCAAAACGCTCAATCCAGACAAGGGTTGGTTTGACATGCAGGCTTTACTGATCAGAGGTCAAGGTCTCTAGAAGATCAGCTTTCGACCCTCGTGCCCGGCAAGCGCGCCGTGGAACAGCACCCCATACCCGTCCCCTCTGGCGGGAAACCTAGGAAAGTCGGCGGTGTTGGACACGGCATGATCATCTCTGAGGAAAGCTAACATCCGCCAGCCAGAAATCTTTGGCGATCGATTGGTAGATTCCCCGATCTTGCCCTGAGTACCCCTGCCAATTGTTGCAAGTCACGAATCAGTGGATGGTGACTTCGAGCCAATCACACTGATTTCAAACATGAACCTCGAAAATGACAAACGACTAAGCTCGGAGCTGACAGGATTGGACAGGCCCCTGCATCTGGTCTCCGAGGTCACCGATCTCCCCAAACCAGGAGCGTTTCCTCAGATCGCCCCTAAACCCATCGAACGTAAGCGACTCTTCTGGCATTTGCTTGCGGACGACTTCCGGCAGCGGTTCCCGTTGCTAGCCGGACTCTTCATGTGCTGCGTTGCCAGTTACTTCCTTGCGAGCCGATATATGGTATGCACTGTGGTGATTAGAGGCCGAAGCATGACACCAACCCTGCGCGATGGAGATCAATACCTCCTGAACAGAATTGCGTATTTGTTCCGGGAACCGCTGCGTGGCGACCTGGTAGTTCTCCACGACCCTGGACACACCGACATGGCGATCAAACGAATCGTCGGCCTGCCCGGAGACACCCTCGAAGCCAAGAACGGCTCAATTTTCGTGAACGGAAAGAAGCTGCCCGAGCCCTACTTGGCTCCGAGCACTCTAACCTCACCCGGTCACGCCCTGCAGCACGTCGTGCAGCTGGGAGCGAAGAGCTACTTTGTCATGGGCGACAACCGGTCAGAAAGCGAAGACAGTCGCTTCTATGGCCCGATTCAACGTGACAATATTGTGGGTGTCGTTTCCCTGTAACGTAACCCGTCGGCCCGCCTGCCGGCCATGGCAGGCGGGTACTGGGTTATGAGAGATCTGCATCCTATCCTACCCGCGCTGAATCTAGGCCCCTGACAATCCTTACTCCAAAGATCGTGAAGAAAAATTCCGAACGACCCGTTCCTCTCACGCCAGTTGACGCCGGGACAGCTGGCCAAGACACCACTCGTACTCGGCGACCAACTGATCCACCACGCTTCTTTTCTTAAGCTCCGGCGG
>JAYTTC010000509.1:0-4757 GCA_043745255.1 Verrucomicrobiales bacterium | reverse complement strand
GGGCCACCGATGGACGCAGGAGGGCTGCATTGAGCTCTGGATGCGCCGGGGCTTGATCCCCTACATCAAAATCTCAAGGAGCGTCTACTTCCGCTGGGGCGATGTGGTCAAAGCGCTCGAACGGTTTCGGGTCGGCTGATCCACGCAACTGACGCAAGGAGTGAGGAAAGTTGGATTTGTCAGTAATCTGTCAGTAATCTGTCAGTAAAAGTGAATTACTAATTCTAACCATGTTGAATACCATGGTGCCGGTGGCGGGACTTGAACCCGCACGGCTTTTGAAGGCCCCGGGATTTTAAGTCCCGTATGTCTGCCATTTCATCACACCGGCTGCCGAAACAAACCTAGCAAACCGTAGAACCAAATCGCAAGCAGCGCATTTTGCGCGATTGAGTTTCCTCGGAGGTTAAGAAAGGCCTTACTCCAGTGGAAAGGCTCCTCGTCGTCCAAACCTGTGCTACGGTTTCTCCCGATGTCGCTGTACCCGATCAGAACGCTCGCTGTGGTGATAGGCCTCCTTGGGTGGCTGGCGGCCCCCTTCATCACACAGGGAGCGGGCCTCGACCTCAACGCCAACGGAATGAGTGATGTGTGGGAAATCGTCTTCGAGGCCTCCGCACTCACTCCCAACGCCGACACAGACGGCGACGGATTCACCAATGCGGAGGAGAGTCTTGCGGGCACCGATCCTTTCAATGCCGCCTCTCATCCCTCGCTGAGCATCGCACCGTGGGCCAATGACTCGGTGCGGATCGCCTTCGACGCGGTCGCGGGAAAGCGTTACCAATTCCAGTCTCGCACCCACCTCACCCAGGATGTCTGGCAATCGGAGCTCACCACGGTCGCCACTTCGACTTCTCCGAGTTCAGAACAGTTCCCCCGCTCCGCCGAGGCGCAATTTTTCCGGATGCGGGTCGACGACACCGACAGCGATGGCGACGGCCTCCCGGATGCGGAGGAGCGATGGCTGGGGTTTAATCCGTTTTCCAATCGCACCGATCGACAAGATCTAACGGACGATGTGCGCGTCAAAACCATGATCAATGCTGCCAGCGTCGTCACTCTCGGCACCCTCGATCCGCGAATGTCTGAACGCTGGCCAGATCCCGGACTCGTCGCAGTGCGTCGTCGTGGTGGACTGAAACCGATCACGGTAAACCTCGCCTTCGGCGGCACGGCGACGAAGGGCGTCGACTATAGCACCGAGGTCGGCACTCAGATCACGATTCCTCTCGGAGTAAGAGAGGTTTGGATCGAGCTCCATCCGATCGCGGATGGGGAGGATGACGAGCCGACTGAATCGGTCACCATCACTGCCTTGCCGGGGATCGGCTATAGCCTTGGTGCAAGTAGCGGCGCGGTGTTGACCTTGGAGAACGAGACTGTATCCAGCCCGCCCGGAGTGAAATCCGCGGCGCGATTCCTGATCCAAGCTGCGTTTGGACCGGACCAAGACCAGGCCGATGACGCCGATGACATTCCGGAAAACGTCGAAGAGGTGATGGCGATGGGGTTCAACGGCTGGATCGACGATCAGTTCGGGCGTCCGCCCAATTCTCTTCAGCCCTGGGTGGATTGGGCGACGACCCACGCTGCGGACCTCCAGCTCTACGGGAACTGGAAAGAGTTTTCCTGGTGGGGCCGGGTGATGGGGTCTCCGAAGCTTCGTCCGGATTCCGCGACAACGACGCTGCCGGATCCGCTACGCCAGCGCATCGCGTTCGCTCTGAGTGAAATTCTGGTGGCCTCCGATCGACCCGAACAATTGGCTGTCGAGCAGGTCGGAATGGCCAATTATTACGACCTGATGGTCCGGCACGCCTTTGGCAACTATCGCGACCTGCTGTATGACGTTGCCACCCATCCCGTGATGGGCATCTACCTCAGCCATCTCGGCAATCGCAAGGCGGATTCGGCGAAGAAAATCTATCCGGATGAGAACTTCGCACGGGAGATCATGCAGCTGTTCACCCTCGGCCTTTGGCGACTGAACCCAGATGGAACGCGACAGCGAGACGCGAACGGTGAGTTCCTCGCCACCTACAATAACAGCGACATCACTGAACTGGCGCGAGTATTTACCGGACTCTCCTTCGGCAATAACTCGAACTTCGATCTCTACCCGCGGGACTTCACACGCCCCATGAAAATGTGGGATGCCGAGCATGACTGCAACGCCAAGACTTTGCTGAGCGGACTCCAGCTCCCCGCGCGCCTCGCGAGCGCTGGAAACCTGGGTCTCGCCGGTCTTGCGGACGTGGATGCGGCGGTGAGCAATCTGTTCGTTCATCCGAACGTCGGTCCCTTCATCGGCAGGCAGCTGATCCAGAGACTCGTCACGTCCAATCCCAGCACGAGTTACGTGGCGCGCGTGGCGGCCGCATTCGCGGACAACGGGGCGGGCGTTCGAGGCGACATGAAAGCGATCGTCCGAGCCATTCTTCTGGATTCCGAAGCGCGGGATCCCGATAGGATGCATCAGCCGACCTGGGGAAAACTGCGCGAGCCTCTTCTGCGGGTAGTGAACTACGCCCGTGCGTTCAACGCTGCTTCCATTGAGGGTTACTATCCGATCTCTCAGTTTACACTCGATCACTTGCAGGATCCCATGAGTCCACCGAGCGTGTTTAACTTCTTCCTTCCAACCCATAGTCCTCCCGGCCCCCTAACCCAACTCGGACTGGTGGCGCCGGAGTTTCAGATCATCAATGCCAGCACCGCTATCACCGGGCCGAATTATTTTTGGAACAGCATCCCAGGCGATCTCCACCACTACGGCACCGCCAATCCAAACTATGCGGTGCGGCTGAATCTCACCCAGGAGCTATCGCTGATCGTGCCTGCGGCGCAAATCTCACAAGACGTGCCCACTGGCCCGATCGGAGATCCGGATGCTCTCCTGCGTCGCTTGGATCTGGCGCTGACCGGCGGAACACTCTCGCCTCAGCAATTCCAGATCATCCGTGAGGCGATGGAACGAATCAGCCCACCGACCTGGCAATGGCATCGCGAGCGGCTCCGACTGGCGATCTATCTCATCGTGACCTCGGCGGACTTCAACGTGCTACGATGATTCCTCCCAAATCACCCCGCGACATGAATTCAGCATCTCCACTGTCTCGACGACGCTTTCTGGGCCAGGCCAGTTGCGCCGCTGTCACCTCGGTTCCCATCTTAAATACGATCCTCAATCTGAGGATCGCCGAAGGAATTGCCGCGGCAAGCACACCGGTGAACGGTGACTATCGCGCGCTCGTCTGCCTTTTCCTCGCCGGCGGCAATGACTCTTTCAATATGCTCGTGCCCCGCGAGCCTTCGGCCTACGCCTCCTATGCGGCATCCCGTGCGAACTTGGCACTGGCGCCCGCTGACCTGATCGACATCCATCCCACGGGCCAGCCGGATTTTGCGGTTCACGGTCTGATGCCCGAGGTTGCCGCTTTATTCGAGGCTCAAAAAGCGGCATTCGTTGCAAACGTCGGCACCTTGATCGAGCCCGTTTTCAATCGAGTGCAGGTGGAACAAAATTTGAAACGGCTGCCTCTCGGTCTGTACTCCCACTCCGATCAGCTGGAACAGTGGCAAACTGGAATTCCGCATTCACGGAGCGGCATCGGCTGGGGAGGACGAATGGCGGATCTACTCAAACAGCTGAACTCCAATCCGGTGGTGCCCATGCAAATCTCCCTCGATGGCGGGAATGTCTGGCAGACGGGGAACACCGTCGCGGAATACGCCATTACGCCCGAGGGTGCTGTGGGACTCAGCGGCTACAACGCCGCCTGGAAGCAGTATCAGGATGTTCCCAACGCGTTGAGCGCCGCCGTAGACAGCCAACTGAGTCAGCAGTATTCCAATTTGCTGGCTCAGACCTTTAACGCGAGCAAGCGACAGGCTCTCGATGCCTATGCCATCTTCGCGAACGCCACCGCCGCGCCACTGCCTCCCCAGGTTAGCTTCCCCGACACCTATGTCGGTCAGCGCCTGGCGATGATCGCGCGAGCAATCCAAGGCCGGTCCGGAATTGGCGCGCGTCGACAGACGTTCTTCATCCAGTGGGGGGGCTGGGATCATCACAGCGATGTGCTCAGCAATCAGGCGGAGATGTTGCCCCAGATCAGCGAGGCCATCGGGGCGTTTCAGAACGCGATGGCGGCTTTGAAGATCGAAGACCAGGTCACGCTCTTCACCGCGTCGGACTTCGGACGCACGCTCACCAGCAACGGTCGAGGGTCCGATCATGCTTGGGGTGGCAACCAGCTCGTGGTGGGTGGAGCGGTGAAAGGAAAACGAATCTACGGCGTGTATCCGTCGTTGAAGGTGAATCCAGACAGCGGATCGGAAGTGAACGCTCTGGACACGGGGCGGGGTCGCTTCATTCCCACCACCAGCTGTGATGAGTTCTTCGCCGAGCTTGCTTTGTGGTTGGGCGTGAGCAAAGCAAATCTGCCACTCGTGCTCCCCAATCTCGGGAATTTCTACCCTCTCAACGCCAGCACGCCGCCGGTGGGTTTTCTGGAATCGTGAGGATCGAGTCCAAAGAGAATTTCTGCGGGCCAAAGGCCCAATGCCATCCAAGCCCTGGCCATCGGCTCCGGGTCTCGGCCACAGAAGCCGAAAACCGCGGATAACCCGGTTAGCTCGTCGTGCCACCCTCGCCGTCGCTGATGGATTTTGTCGCACTTTCCTTGGCTTCGAAGGCAAGCAAGGCGAGCGATTCCCGTTCGCTCCCAGAATTGTCTGCTCCCCCCCAAGAC
>JAYTTC010000508.1:0-4766 GCA_043745255.1 Verrucomicrobiales bacterium | reverse complement strand
TCCGCGTCAATGTTTTCTCCCAGCGCGGTGCCTACTCGGTCGTCCTTCGCAAATTGAACGCCGAGGTGCCGTCTTTCCAATCCCTCCTGCTTCCCGAGGTAATCCTCGAGGCGACCAAGGAGAAGACGGGACTGATCTTGGTCACAGGCGCGACAGGATCCGGAAAGACCACCACGCTGGCATCGCTGATCAACGAGATGAACGCGATACACCCCATCCACATCATCACGCTGGAGGATCCGGTTGAGTTTATCTACGAGCAGAATCTGGCCACCATCAATCAGCGAGAGTTGGGAACAGATTTTGACAATTTTTCAACCGGCCTGCGCGCGGCCCTCCGCCAAGCCCCCAAGGTGATTCTGGTCGGCGAAATGCGGGATCGAGCCACCGTGGAGATCGCTCTCAGCGCCGCGGAAACAGGCCATCTTGTATTTAGCACGCTACACACCATCGACGCAGGGCAGACGGTCAACCGTATCCTCGGAATGTTCGATCAGGAAGAGCAGGACCAGGTGCGTATCCGCCTCTCCGACACGCTGCGCTGGGTCGTCAGCCAGCGCTTGATTCCCAGGATTGAAGGAGGCCGACACCCTCTGGTTGAAGTGATGGGCTCCAATCTCCGAACCAAGGAGACAATCGTCCAGGGGGAGAGCGAGGGAAAAACATTTTCCGAGATTATCGAAGCCAGCAACACCTTCGGCTGGCGAACCTTTGATCACTCGGCGCTCGAAGCATTCAAGCACGGCATCATCACCGAAGACACCGCCATCGCCTACTGCAGTAAACGCGGGACCGTGGCGCGCGGTATCGATCTGATCAAAAAAGCGCGCGGTGAAATGACTCACAAATCGAATGATCTCCGGATGGCCAGCGCCGAGGCCGAACGATTGTCAAAAGCCGCCTCAGGTCATTCTGGGACCTTTAAACTCAAAATGTAGCCATGGCTAACGAGTTCGATTTCATTACCACCAGTGATCGTCCTGCCTTGATGGGGGTCTCCACGAATACCGTTCAGGACCCAATGCAGGCGGCGCTGACGCAACTCGGCTACAAGGTTCACACCACTCAGAACCACGGCGAGTTCCTCCATCGCTACAATCAAATTCCCTACCAAGTGGTGGTCATCGAAGACTCTTTCGCGGGCTGCACCCTGGAGACCAATGAAAGCCTCCAGGCGATGCAACAGCTCATGATGCCACTGCGAAGGCATTCGGTGGTTGTCCTGGTGGGTGCAGCGTTCGCCACCTTCAATCCGCTCCAGGCCTTCCAATACGGCGTTCATGTGGTGCTCAATCCCAACGAAATGTTTCTGGGGCAGCAACTGCTTGAAAAAGCCATCGCCGACAACGATCTCTTCCTCCATACCTTCCGCGACGGTGTCAGACGCCTGGCGTAGGCGGGTTGGAGCCGCGGCGTTCAAGCGTCGTTAAAACCTTGAACTCGGGGGGTGAGGCAGGGCTAGAGTGTCGCCTGTTATGAGCGAGGATTTTTCCCGAGTTGTACAGGCTCTCCAGCAGTATTTTGGATTTACGTCCTTCCGTCCCCTGCAGGAAGAGATTATCCGCGATTCGCTTTCTGGGAAAGACGTCGTCGCCCTGCTCCCCACGGGCGGAGGCAAATCACTCTGCTTCCAGCTGCCTGCCATCGTTCGTTCCGGCCTAACGGTAGTGGTCTCTCCCTTGATCGCATTGATGAAAGATCAGGTGGATTCGCTGACCGCGGCGGGGGTGCCGGCAACTTTTCTCAATTCCTCGCTCGCACCGGAGGAGGCGCGGCCCCGCCTCCGAGGATTGCATGAGGGAGAGTTCAAGCTCCTCTACGTCGCACCGGAGCGACTCATGCTTCAGGGGTTTCAAGAGGATTTAAAACGCTGGAACGTTGAACTGTTCGCTATCGACGAAGCGCATTGCATCAGCGAATGGGGGCATGATTTTCGTCCAGACTACCGCAACCTTGCGCAGCTCCGAGAGCGATTCCCATCGACTCCCATCCTAGCGCTCACCGCCACTGCGACTCATCGAGTTCGCGATGACATCGTCAAACAGCTCCGGCTAAAGAACCCTGCTCGTTATGTTGCCAGCTTCAATCGACCCAACCTCACCTATCGGGTTACTCATAAGAGCGAAGGCCAGGCTCAACTGATCGAGTTCGTTCGCTCTCGTCCCCGCGACGCCGGGATCGTCTATTGCCAGAGCCGCCGCACGGCGGAAACCCTGGCGACGCGTCTCCAAGAATCGGGCATCGCCGCTGCTCCCTATCACGCCGGTCTAGATGCCTCTGTTCGCACCCGGCATCAAGACCGCTTTTTACGAGATCAGATCCGGGTGATCTGCGCCACCATCGCCTTTGGCATGGGGATCAACAAACCGAATGTCCGGTTTGTTGTTCACTATGATCTGCCCAAGAATCTCGAAGGCTACTACCAAGAGACCGGTCGGGCGGGACGGGACGGGCTTCCGAGCGAATGTCTGCTGCTTTTCGGCCCGGGAGACCTGGTTAAGTGCGAGCGTTTCATCCGGGAGAAACCGGACCCTCGCGAGCAGGAACTGGCACGGCAGCACTTGCGTCTCATGGCCCAGTATGCGGAGACCCCGCAATGCCGAAGAAAAGTCCTGCTGGAGTATTTCGGAGAAACACATCCGACCGAGAATTGTGGTGCGTGCGACAACTGCCTCACGCCTCGATCCACCTGGGACGCCACTCTACCTGCGCAGAAACTGCTTTCATGCGTCTACCGCATCCGCGAACACAGCGCTTACAACACCGGCTTAAGCCATGTGATCGAAGTGCTCACGGGAGCGGAGACGCAACGGGTGAAGGACTCAGGCCATGCCGCTTTGTCCACCTACGGAATTGGAAAAGACCTCAGCCGCTCGCAATGGGGGGCGATAGGCCGGGAACTTATCCGACTCGGCTACCTCCAACAGCTCGCGGATCGTTTCAATGTGGTTGAGCTCACCGCCTCCGGGCGTGATGCACTTCGCAAGCGCACTCCCATTCAACTCACGCGCCTGCCGGAATCTAACCCTGGCGTGTCCGTCGAAGACACTCGCTCGCGATCTTCCAGCGGATCTCGGGCGCGCGTTGGAGAAATTGCCTGCGATGAAGTGTTGTTCGAGCGGTTCCGAGAACTGCGCAAGCGACTGGCTGATGAGCGCGACGTCCCCGCCTACATCATCCTTTCCGATGTTGCGCTACGCCAGATGGCTCGTCGCTACCCCTCCAGCGAAGAGGAGCTGATGAGGATCAACGGAATTGGGGGAAAGAAGCTAAAAGACTTCGGCGCAGGTCTATTGGAGGAGATCGCGGATCATCTCCGCACCCACTCACGCCTGACATTCGAGGACGAGCCACGCGCCGCCGCGCCAATCTGGACCCGATCCACGCTGAACACCACGATTCAGGAGACGTTGCAGATGTTTCGATCCGGGACACCGGTCGAATCCATTGCCGAACGACGTCAACTGGCGTCCAGCACTGTTTACGGACACCTTGTCAGCGCGCTGGAAGCGGGTGAAGTGTTCGATGTCAGCGCCATACTCCCTCCAGAGGATGTCCCGGCCATCAGCGACGCCTTTCGAAGGCAGGGATGGGCGAATTTATCCGGTGCTCTGGACACGCTCGGCGGGCGATTCCACTCAGGACAACTGAGAATCTGCCGAGCCCTTGAACTTGTCCGGCAACGGGCCAGCACGGTGCAAAGCGTTCAGGCTGGAACGAACGGTTAAGGCCCGGCAAATGACATGACTGACAAGATTTTCGACCGATCGGTCTTGTGCCATTTTCTGTTATACGTTCAAGCCGCTCGACGACTCGACGAAGAATCGTTGGGCTCTGATTGTTGCGTCGGCGTGCTCTTCCGTAGCAGATCCGCTAGATGAGTTACCATCAACGGGATGGTCGGATGATCAAACACCACGCGCAGGGGAACCTTCACCCGCAAGGTCCGCTTAAGCCGCGCGACGAGAATGCCAGCCTTGAGCGAGTTCCCACCGAGTTCGAAAAAAGTTTGCTCCGGATGCTGCACCACGACGCCGAGCACCGATTCCCACACGGCCTTCAGGCGTGCGGCCAGAGGGCTCCAGGAAGAAACTGTGGGAGAAGGACTCGCGGGACTCGAAAAAGTCGAAAGCCCCACTGCTTCGGTTAGCGCGTGGCGATCCACCTTTCCGTTTTGGGTTAACGCGATCCGCTCACGGACCAGGAACTCCTCTGGCACCATGTACAGAGGAAGCTGCAGTGCGAGATGCTCCCGCCATTGAACCGGAGCCGCCAGCGCGGCAGGCACCACGACTGCCACCAAGCGTTGCTCCTCTCCCCGACCGCCCCGGACAACCACCGCACAATCCTGAACGCTGGGATGCTGACGGAGCACCGTTTCCACCTCCTCCAATTCGATCCGGAACCCGCGAATCTTCACCTGCTGATCGCGACGCCCCAGAAACTCCAGGCTTCCGTCGGGCCACCAGCGAGAAAGATCTCCCGTGGCGTAGATCCGCGCGCCAGAGTCAGAACGACGAAACGGATGTGCACGAAACTTCAGCGCTGTTTCGTCAGGATCATTCAAATATCCAGACGCAAGACACACTCCGGAGATGAATAGCTCGCCGGGTGCTCCAATCGGACACGGCTCACCGACGTCGTCCAGGACGTAGTACTGCGCGTTCTGAATGGGCTTTCCATAGGGAATGCTGGAACGTGCAGGATCCACTCGATCGATGCGATGAAAGTTCGACCAGATCGCCGCTTCGGTGGCCCCTCCCAGA
>JAYTTC010000507.1:0-18132 GCA_043745255.1 Verrucomicrobiales bacterium | reverse complement strand
TTCCGTGAAATTGGTCACAAGGAGATTTATGTGGCGAATAGTTTCCGCACGCTAGAAGTGATTGGCTGGCATCACGCAGAACCTGTCCTTCGCTCACTGGTTTACGGATTGTTAGATCGCGTAGGGGACAAGAATCCGGCGAAGTCTGACTTGCCCGCTGATCGCCCCTACCGTCGCAACCTCGAACTCGTAAAATCAATTCGCCCTGGCTGGCTTGACGGCAAGTTGTCTGCCGACGCGACGTTGGAAATGATTCGCACGGTGCGCGATGGCTCGGCCAAGGATGCCAGTGAAAAAGCCGTTGAGCTTCTGAATCGAGGTGTCAGTCCTCAATCGCTGTTCGAGGCGTATTTCGCCAGTGCGGGGGAATTGATTATGCGCGCGCCCGGAATCGTGTCGATGCACGCGATGACCTTCACCAATGCCGCCCACTACTCCTGGGACCACACTCGCAGCGAGGACACGCGCAAGCTGCTCCTGCTCCAAAATGCCGCCTTCCTTCCGCTCTTCCGCGGCAACAGCAAAGACAAAGGAATCCATATCGACGCGTTGGAGACCTTGTCTCCTCGAGGCACTGGAGCCGAAGCTGTGGAGGAGATTCTAAGCGAGCTAGGGCCGGGAGACCGCTTGAACTCAGCACGGAAGACTCTTGGATACCTCAAATCTGGCGCGCCGGCAAAACCATTGATCGATGCGGCGCGGCGTCTGATTTTCACCAAAGGACGAGACAATCATGACTACAAATTCTCGGCTGCGGTATGGGAGGATTTTCAGATCATCCCTGCGGCCTTCCGCGACCGGTATCTTGCCGCGAGCGTCTTCCACTGGCGGGGTTCTCAGGAATCCGACAACGAACTGATCCCGCGCGTGCGCGCCGCACTGCGAGCGTAGTCAAACCTCACCCTCTTTGAATCATACCTTGAAATCATTTCTGAGAATTATTGCTATCGCCAAAGACCCGGCGTTCGGCGATGAAGGGGTTATGAGAAACATGAATCGTGCAATTCTGATGCTCTGCCTGTTGGCGGCTGGGAGTCTGGGTGCCCTGTCTGCGCGCGCCGTCGGGCCGGAGGTGCGCGACAGTGCCGGGATATTCTCCACCTCGGCTGTCAAGCAGGCGGATGAAACCATCCGCAAAATTCAAAGGGAGTTTCGGAAGGACTTACTCGTGGAGACTTTCGCGGGTGTGCCCGAAAACCGCACCGCCGATTATACCCGGAATCGAGAGGAGTTCTTTGCCAACTTCGTGAGCGAGCGAGCTCAGTCTTCGCGCCTGGACGGGATTTACGTGGTGGTGATGAAGGAGCCTCCACCGCATCGGTATCGTATCCAGGTGGGAGTGGGACAGGCGACTCGGCAGCGGGCTTTTGTGACCTCGGATCGGGACGATCTGGTGAAGCTCTTGCAGTCCAGTTTCCGCGAAGACAAGTATGATGAAGGGCTTCGTTCAGGAATCGCATTCGTCGAGCGCACTCTGCGCAATAACTTGCACAGCGGATCCACGATACAAGGCTCTTCCACTCGTCAGACGGCACCGGTCAGTTCTTCGTCGTCGAACAATTCGATCGGCTCGTTCCTGATTCTCGGACTGTTCGTCGTGGGCGGTATACTCGTCGTGAGTTTCATCATGCGGCTGATGCGCGGAGGGATGGGGGGCGGTGGGGTCCCCGGAGCGGGTGGATTGGGAGGTGGAGGTGGCGGCGGCGGCGGCTTTTTGACCAGCCTCCTCGGCGGAGTGGGGGGTGCGATTGCGGGAAGCTGGCTTTACGACCGGTTTCTCGGTGGCAATGCGCACGCGTCGGATAGCTACAATGCGAACCCAACCGATGCGCCGTCTTCGGATGTCGGAGGCGACTGGAGCAGCTCCGGTGGGGACGCGGACAGCGGTTCTGGTGGCGGTGATTTCGGTGGTGGAGGGGACAGCGGTGGCGGAGGCGGTGATGCCTGAGTGAGGGTTGAATCCGCGAGTTTTTCGAACTTTTTCAGCTCCGAGTCGGTTTTGACTGCATCCATGGCTTGCTCTTTGCCACAGTAGTGCGATGGTGTTAATTCATGCTGTGCACTCGGCTTTTATCGACCCTGGCTGGGGTGTTGCTTTCCGCAGCTCCCGCCTTTGCGGCGGACATGGAGCAGATGGCCTTCCTGCATCTGCGATGGCAGAGCAATTCGATTTCTCTCCTGAGCTCGGAGGTTCGGACAGGTCGACTGAAGAAGTCGCCCACTTCGCTGGGAGCACTCCGAGTTCACTTGGCCGATGCACAGGGTCGTTCGCTCTGGCAGTCAGCGCTGGAAGACCCACGAGTCCGTCGTTACGAATATCCTGCCGAGGAGGATTCCAAAACGCTCCGAACCAAGACGGTGACAGAGGCGAGTGGTGAATGTGTGATCCGGGTTCCGGTGCGACCGGATGCCGCAGAGGTGCTGATTCTTTCTGCCGCCAGCGCACGATCACCTGCGCTTGCCGGCATTTCCAATCCGGTGCTGGCCGGTCTGACAAACGGCCAGATCCTCGCTCGATTTCCGGCCCCTCGACCCCCCTCCAAGCCATGATCCAAGGGATCCGCAAAACGGTGTGCTTACTGGGGATAGGGATCGTACTCGGTCTCGGCCATGCTCTGGCTGGAGACCCGGAATTAATCCTTCTGCAACAGTACGGAACCACCGCGTCGCGGATTAACATTGTCCTCCTTGCGGAGGGATATCGCGCCGAAGAGCATGACAAGTTTGTGCAGGATGCAACTGCGGTGCTGGAAGGAATTCTCGGCACCGAGCCCATGCTGACCTATCAGAACTACTTCAACGCGTTTGGCATTTTTGTGGAGTCGGCGGAGTCAGGATCCGACCATCCGGGGAGTAAAGTATTCAAGGATACCTATTTCAGTAGTTCTTTTAACAGTTTCCAAATAGAGCGTCTCTTGACCATTCCTCCGAATAATCTGAATGGGAATTTTGCCGACGGTCGGGGAAAGGTGAATGCGTTGCTTAAGCAGTTCGTGCCCGAGTACGACCTGGCGGCGATTGTTGTGAACGATCCTGAGTACGGGGGCTCTGGAGGATCGCCGCTCGTCGTCTCGACACATCCGTCGTCGGCCGAGATCGGAGTCCACGAGATGGGTCACAGCTATGCTTATCTGGGCGACGAATATGGTGATGCCTACCCTGGTTATTCCGATCTCGAAGAACCGAACACCACTCAGGAAACGCAGCGTGATTCTATCAAATGGAGGAATTGGATCGAGGATTCCACACCGATTCCGACACCGGAGTTAGATCCGCAATATGAGGATGTCATCGGCCTTTTCGAAGGAGCGCACTATCACCATACCGGATGGTACCGACCCAAGGATGATTGCAAGATGCAGCACTTGGGGATTCCGTTCTGCTCGGTCTGCTCGGAGGCCCTCATACTTTCAACCTACCGGGCTCTTTCGCCTGTGGATTCATTCTCTCCTGCGGACTCTGAACCGCTGACCGTGTCGCGCCCTCGCGTTTTCAACCTGCGGCTCATTCCCATGGAACGCGATACGCGTCGGATCGACTGGACGCTGAACAAGGTGCCTATCGTCCCAGAGGAAGCCACCGGGTTAACGGTCGCGGCTTGGATGTTGCCGTCGGAGAGCAACGAACTTGTCGCCACCGTCACCGATTCGACACCGCTGGTACGCACCGATCTCGATGGGTTGCTGAAGCGATCCATCACCTGGAATCTTATTCGAGGAGACGTGGTTGGACCCGCGTTGCAGGTGGATGGGTCGGGGGACACTGTGGAGCTCTCGTGGGATTCCATCGCCTCGGCCTTTACGCTAGAGGCGACCGATTCCGCGAGCAGTCCCGACTGGCTTGCGGTGGGCGGAGAGCCGACCCGCGAGGGCACACGGCTTCACCAAGCGATCCCGGCGGCAAACACAGCGCGGTTCTTCCGGCTTCATTTGCCCTAGCAGGCTTTCGGACTTTGAACGTCACTCCGCAGCGTGTCCGCCCGAGGCTGTCGATGGGTTCCGGGGTTTTATGGGTTAGAGTTCAAAATTCCTGCGAGCCAAAGGCCATCGGCCCCGCAATTCGGAGGGCCAAAGGCCCGTTCCATTCCAGCCTTGGGCAACGCCCAAGGAGTAGCATCCATCGACACGCTGGAGGGCTGAAGGCCCGATCCATCAGCGCGGGTAACAGGGCGGGCCTTCAGCCCTTAGGATGTTTTTGCGGCGTTGTCCTGGGGCTTTGGCCCCAGGCTGGGATGGAGCGCGCCGTTGGCGCTGAAGTCCGACGGGCCAAAGGCCATCGCAGAACTGGCCTATCGTCAACGCAATCTCGTTCCCACCGACTACGGTCCAGCGTGCTTTGCCGTGAAGTGTCCAGTGTCGCTGTCCTTGAGGGCGTTCCTGTCATACTGTTTGCGGGCAAACGATCCGTGCAAGGAATCGGTGTAGGTGAGCGTGTAGTCATCCCACTTGTCCGACTTGAACTGAATGCGCAACGAAGCCGTGGCACTCCCCGTCTTTGTGTAGACATGTATGAAGTCCGTGGGAGCACTATCGTCGGTCCGTATCCCAGCCGTTGCGGATGTGAACTTCAGATATTCACCCGTATCCATGAAAAAGTCGTAGTCACCTGGAGGAATCGAGTTGGTAGACCCCGGGATCGCGTAAGGTAACGTGGCGTTCGTGCTGAACAGGCCTGCTTGATTGGTATAGAGCGTACCCAGCCGATACAGGCGACGATTGAATCGCGCGGTCGAACCATCGACGTACTCTAGTTCATACTCTTCGCGGTCTCCGCCCAGATTGTAGTAACCGTAGGTGATCACCAGAGTCGCTGTGTTCGACTCGCCTGACTTGTAGCTGTAGGTATAGACGTTTCCGTTGGGCTGCACTTCGATTTCCTCATTGCCATGACCTGCTCCAGGAAATGCATAACCATAGTTTGGTCCCGTAAATTGATAGCGATCGGGGTTTGGTGAGAGGAAAATATAGCAGTTGCGACCTTGCAAGGAGGTCAGTGGAGCCGGAACCGCAGTCGGAACGATCACAGGTGGCCAAACCGCAGGGGTATTTGTGATGACCGGTGGGAAGTTGTTATTGTCGCCAGACGGACGGACGAGACTTTGGTTCTGACTAAATGCTCCTTCGTCGGTATCTTTCAACACACCCCTTCGGTAGAGACGGCGCAGGAAATGCCCCGAAGATCCGTCTGTGAAAGTCAGATCACAATCGTATCGATCGCCGCCCATTCCGTAGTAGCCAAAGCTGAGTTGAAGGGAGGCGGTGTTTGTCCCAAGTACGGCGTAAGTGTAAACGAGCGAGTTTGTCGGCAACCCTTCTTGAACGATACCCTGGACCTCACGACCGTTCCGGTCATCCAGAAAATCATAGCGATCCGGCACCCCGGACGATTGGAAATAATAGACGACGTTTGAGAGCGTTATCGGTGGGTTCGGAGAGCTGACGGGCGGAGCGACGATTACGTTTGGGTTAACCGAAGTTCCCGTCCCTCCGGGCGCCGCAGGCGCAACCCCTACGATCCGAAAGGGGCCTGCGTCGTGATCTTTCAATCGCCCATCACGAAATTCATCGCTTGACCAGGTCCCAACTCCAGGACCGGTGAATGCAAAGGTGAAAGCCTCTTTTCGGTTCGACGCATAGACAATCTCAGCCTTCGCTTCGCTCGATCCGGTCCGGATATATTTATATGTGAACGGATCGTTGTCAGCTACTGAAACGTCGACGCCGTTTGTAGAGGTGAGGAATTTTGTGACCTCGCCGCCCGGTTCATCATCGAGTTCAATAGTGATCCCGGTGAGCGCCCAAGGTGCGAATCCAAGGATCGAGGCGTCGGTGACGACAACGCGATAGTATTCCTGGGAATTTGAGTCATCCGAGCGGGTTGAGCGCAGGCGACTTTCACGACCGCCGTGCCCGTAGATGCCTTCCTCGACACTCTCCCATTCGCCAAAGTTGGTGGATCGTTGAATCTGGTAGTAGTGGCCGCGCTCAGTTTGGAACTCGATCTCTGCAGCGTGACGAATCTGGATCTCCGCGGCGCAGGCGCCTCGGATTCCGCCCAAGGCCAGAACTGCAGCTGCGATATTGGTGATGAATTTTCTCATGGATTAATGGCGTTTGTTGGTTAGCGAAATCGTTCGTCACACTTTCAACTGACAGGTGTTAGAGCGACGTAGTTGCTCTAGCAACCGACGTGCCAAAGGCAGATTCTCTTGGAAAGCGCCGGAACCGGGATTCCCGAGGAGCGGGAACGGAGCGGCGTCGAGATGCGTACTAGCCTGGATGCGCATGACTTATGGACAGGCGAGGTGTCTCCGCAAGGTGATAGGACGAGCCTGGACAACCTTGAAAGAACTACTTAATGGGCTCGCTAGCCCACACTCTCGCTACGCTCCGGGCGGGTTCGCCCACTGCCAAGTTGCGGGCGCAGACTCACTTCTTGTCCGAGGTCAGACTTCCAATTGCCGATTTCTTGGCGAGTTCCGTGCGACGAACCCCACACCCGGCCACCCTCTCCCCATCGCATGGGGCGAGGGACCGATTTCCGAGCTCGGGCCTTCTCCTCGTAGTCCGAGGAGGAGGTGAAGGGAGGGACGTGAGACTCCAGCGAAGCGCCGAAACTCGTAGCAGATCCTCGTGAGAGAGACGCCAACTCCTTTGCCCCAGCCGCGGACGTGAGAATCCTTTCGCACACCGCCAGGCCTACGCGCGTCCCACGAAAGCCCGAAGGGATCGAGAGTGCGGGGCTTTCACAAGGCCCCGCTACGGGTGAGTGATCTCAATGCCTTCGGCGCCTTGAAGCAAACTGGCGAGCAGCGGGGAGATATCTCTGAGCCGCGACTTGATCTCGGCAGGGGAAAGCTCGAGCCTACTCACGGCAGCGGAGCTCCAGCCGGAGGGCTGCCTATTTCTCGCGTTTCGCAATGGCAAGGCTGGGTTCATCGATACGATCAGCAAGTCTACGATTTGCGAGAGGGAGTCGCCGTCGTCGCCAGTTCCAATCTTTTCGGTTACCTAGACGCCTATGGGCGGATCATCGCCCCCATTCAAAATGACGAGACCTTTGATTTTAGCGGAGGTCTTGGCAGGTTTTTAAGAGATGGCAAGTGGGGCTTCCTTGGGAAGGATGGGCGCCAGATTCTGGAGCCGGCATACGAGTGGGCTGGTGACTTTTCTGAGATATTGATTTGCTTAAAGCCGTCTGGCTTCAGCTAGCCGAGGTGATGAGTCCGATCGACCGGCTGTAGTGAGACAGAGATCTGACGCAGTTTAACGCGGAGGACTGACGATCGCGTTTGACACTGACCGCGAAGTCGCGATTGGGACTGGAGCTGCCGCTGCCCCGAAGGACGCACCGCGCTGAATCCAGTGAACGATCTGGACCATCTCGTCCGGTGTGAGTGCTTCCTTGCCGTCCGGCGGCATGACGTCGTCGTGGTCACGCGGCAACAGAATTCTACTCACCAGTCTGCTTTGCATCGGGTTCCCTGGCTTGATAGCGATCTCGCCACTCTCGCCTCCTTTGAGAGCGAGGTCCATTCGGTCGAGTCGAAATTTGCCTTTCTGCTTCTCCGGCCCGTGACAGGTAAGACACTTCGCTTCGAAGATCGGGCGGATTTTCGTGAGATACAGTTGAGCGGCCGGATCGCTCGCAGGATCTCCCTCGATCGGAGCTGCCTCTGGATCGACGGTCGGTTCCTCTGCCAGGAGCGTTTTGATAAATTCCGGTGCATTTTGAACCAGATACTTCGAGCCGTGGGTTAAATTTCCTCCGTAGTGCCCCGCGATCACCAGGGAACCCAAGGTGAGCAGCAGCGCACCTCGATACATGACCAGACTTCGAGTGCGAGAGCCGCTGCGAGCCGAGATCATTTGAAGGGTTAAGGTCAAAACGATGAGAAACGGAATCGCGAGTCCAAAGGCGCGATGCATGTCCAAGCTCTTCCCGGCGTAGTCACCGCTGCCAGCCCTGAGAATTCCCAATCCCGCGGCCATGAGCCCGGTCAGGAGGCTGACTCCGATCACTCCGGTGGTTATCCGACTCAGCTCAGGACCCGGCCTCTTTAGCGAATACAGCTCCAGGAGGAACGCCATGGTGAGAAACCCTATGGGGTAATGAAGCACCACAGCGTGGAAGGGGGCCAGGAACGGGGACCAGTGGAACAAGGCAGGATGACTCACAGGGGCTGTCGACTGTGCCGCGCTGCCGGTATCCGCCGCCGCGAGGCAGAGACTACCAAAGGCCAGAATCAATCCCGCTGCGGCGAGCAACGCGATGTCATGGCTGCGAAGGCCAGGCCGTGTTCTAGAATCAGTTGAACCGTGAGTCATGTGATCGTTCGACCGCCGCGAGCTCGCTAGATCTGTCACCGAGCAGAATTGCGAGCCTAGTTAGGACGACGATCACCGAAGAACGATTCGAAAGGAAGATCGAATGTGCGTCACTCAGAGCCAGCCGATGCCGGGAAATTTCTTCGAGAGCGGCGCGCGGAGCTTGGGATACGTATTGGTTTTGTAGGCTGGCCAATTGAAGGTGGGCTCGAGTCGCTTACCGTCCGGAGTGCATAGCCACAACTTCACTGCGAGCTTCCCTTCGAGAATATGGGGATGATCTTTCTGCTGAAAGCATTCATGCAGTTTCATCTGCATCTCGGGCGCATTGGGCACGCCGTCCTCATCCAGTGCTTCCTCAGGGTAGGTGAGCTTGATCTTTCGGCCGTCGTGCCAGAGAACGTGGAGCGGCATCAACTCGTCAAGCCAGGGACGCTGCTCGGGTGCGAGATGTGCCACAATCGCTTCCTTCAGCGCCGCAGCCTGGGCTTCCTTGACGAGGGTCATTCCGTGGAAGGCTCGGGTAAGCGCACGGAGCATTCCGTCGCGATCAAAGGGCGGGAACTCAAGATCTGGCGATGCGCCAGCGATCAGATTCACTCGCGCGATGAATTGCTTCAGCTCGTGACTGAGCTGAGGAAGCTCAAACCAACCCCGAGAGAACGCATCGGCTAGACAACGCCCGGAAGCCTCCGGATCCACATCACGTTGATGTTGGTGGTCGATGACCAGATCGTCAAATCGCACCAAGCGCACCGCGGAGACACGCTTGTGGCCTCGATCGAAAAGATGTTCGACCCGACCGGTGAGCTGCTCGGGGAATAGTTCCTGGAGCCATTCCTTCTTCACCGCAGTGGCCAAGCCGAGGAGCGTCATCTTACCGCCGGATCGCCCGGGAATTTCGCGGATGCTTGCGGCAACGAAGAGTGATTCCTGCTGCACGACGCTCTCGCGTGCCAGGGTCGCTTGACGGCCTTCTGTCAGGTCGCATTCCAGTGTGCCGAGATCGCGACGGATCGCGAGCTGGTCCGCGAATCCGACCGCGATACAGCGGAGCAGGGGATCCTGTTCCACTTGGGTCTTGGAGGCAGGCTCAGCCGGGTCTTGAACCGGCTTTGCCGACGAATCCTGCCGAACAAAGCCGTGTTGCTGGGCGATGGAGAGAATCTGCTGGAAGGTCTGCTCCACCTCGCGTGCCACTTTGGCATTGATGCCGTAGCGCCGGCAGCGATCGAGGTTGAACCCATTGTTGCGGGCAAATTGATAGGCCCGGATCAAGGTATGGAAGTCTGAGGAGGCACTGCCTTCGAAAAGCTCCCGCGCCTCGGTGATGTGTTTGTCATCACGTCCCACGCGCTGGAGAAGGTCGCGTCCGCTGACCAACGCCGCACACAATGCCGCGGCAGGCACGCAGTCGTGCTTCGCTGCCTCCACCAGCATTCGCGAGTATCGGGGGTGCATCGGCAAGCGCAGCATCTGTCGTCCCACCGCAGTGAGGTCTCCCGAATCGATAACTCCAGCGGAAGCCGGGAGGCGATTCGGATTTTTCAGTGCACCGAGGAGCCGGAGCAAAGCTTCAGCTCGATCTACGGCCTGAGGGTCAGGGCGATCCAACCAATCGAAACGCGCTGCGTGCCGGATCCCGAGAGAGTGGAGGAGGAGCACCACTTCAGCGAGGTCGGCTCGCTGAATTTCCGGTGTGTTTCGTTCCGGTCGATTGAGATGTCCACTCTCCGTCCAGAGCCTCCAGCAGGTGCCTGGTGCGGTTCGCCCCGCGCGCCCTTTGCGCTGGTCGGCGGAGGCACGACTGATCTCTTCCAACCCGAGGGTCCCGATCCCGCGCTCCGCGTCATAGCGCGCCACCCGGGCCAGACCCGCGTCGATCACATGGCGGATGCCGTCGATCGTCACCGATGTTTCAGCGACATTCGTCGAGACCACCACTTTTCGAAGCGCGTTCGGCGCGAAGGCGAGATCCTGTTCCTCTGGCGAAAGCTCGCCGTGCAACGGGATTAGCGCCACTCGCTCCCCCAATCGCGCAGCTCGGATCGCATTCATGGTGGAAAGAATCTCCCCCATGCCGGGCATGAATATCAAAATGTCCCCCGGTCCTCCGCCAGCGATGATTCTCTCGACCGCGTCGGCCGCTTGGTCCGTCACCGGACGTTCATCGTGAGAGTCGAGATAGCGAAGTTCGACCGGCCAGGACTGTCCCTCCGACACAATGATTGGGCAGCCGTCCAAGTATTTCGCCACCGGCTCGGCATCCAGAGTGGCGGACATCACGGCCACTTTGAGATCAGGTCGGGTGGTCTTTTGCAGCTGCTTCACCAGCGCCAGCGCGACATCGCTCAGAAGATTGCGTTCGTGGAACTCGTCAAAGAGCAGAACGCCCACGTCCTGGAGTTGCGGATCGTCCTGGATCCGTCGCAGCAGCACACCCTCGGTGATGAAGGAGATCCGTGTTCCGGCGTCGGTTCGATCGTCGAAACGAATTTGGTAGCCGACCTCACGTCCGACCGGCGAGTTCCGTTCCCACGCGACCCGTGCCGCGACGGTTCGTGCCGCCACTCGACGAGGTTGCAGCACCACCACGTTGCGCGATCCGGCCAAACCGGCATCGAGCACCATCTGTGGCACTTGGGTGGTTTTGCCCGAGCCTGTGGGAGCGATGAGGACGACTCGATTCCCATCCCTGAGGGGAGTAAGCAACGCCTCGTGGACGTCCCAGATGGGAAGCTCTCGACCGGTCATGGTGATTGCGAGTGAACTGAAAAACCGCCACTGAACCCGGACAGCTCAGGTAACGCGGTGCAGCACACTATACAGAGCGATGGAGGCAATCAGGCTGGCCAGAGCCATCACCCCATTGGGCATCAGCTTACGTCCTTTGCCGTATCGCATTCCGAAAAAGATCACCAAAAACGCGAGGAACCCCTGGCCTATTTTAATGTCGAGGATACCGAGGGCGCAGAGAATGAGAGGGATGGCGAACACACTCGACGCGATGATCGAGGCTTTGCTTCCGGCCTTGATGAAACCGACGGTGCCTCCGATTTCCAACAAGGCGATGTAGATCCAAAGAATGACGTTCTGATTCATAAATGAGGGTGGAAGGTAGCGGGTGTCTGAGGGATAGGGCACGAAGTTTCCAAAGAAAAACATCGCCTTGCCTGCTTGAACATGGCAGATCAACCGCTTCGCGCGCGCCAACGTGTTGGCGATCGTGACCTCGTGCACCGATTGCGAGGTCTGCGTGGTTGAAAAAATCAGAGCATGAAGAGCAGTCAACCCAAGCTTCGGTTTGGTCTGCCTAAAGGCAGTTTGCAGGACGCGACCATCGAAAAGATGGCTAAGGCCGGATTTAACATCCAGGTCAACAGCCGCTCGTACATCCCTTACGTGGATGATGAGCAACTCGAAGTGCGTCTGATTCGCGCTCAGGAAATTAGCCGGTATGTGGAGTTAGGCTATCTGGACTGCGGGATCACAGGGCATGACTGGGTGCAGGAAAACGATTCAGACGTCCATGAGGTGGGCGAGTTCCTCTTCAGCAAAGCGACGCGCCAGCCCGCTCGATGGGTGCTGGCAGTCCGGGAGGACTCGAAGATCAAGTCGGTCAAGGATCTGAAGGGAAAGCGGATCGCCACTGAGGTGGTGAATCTCACTAAGAAATACCTCCGCAAGCATGGTGTGAAGGCGGAGGTGGAGTTCTCCTGGGGAGCCACGGAGGCCAAGGCCCATGAATTGGTGGATGCTATCGTGGAGATCACCGAGACCGGCTCGTCACTTCGAGCGAACAATCTACGAATCGTGGACACCCTCCTGGTGTCGACCCCGCGCCTGATCGTCAATAAGACGGCATGGAAGAATGGCTGGAAGCGGGAGAAAATAGAGACTTTGGCGTTACTGCTAAAAGGAGCCTTGGAGGCGGAAACCAAGGTGGGCTTGAAAATGAACATTGCGGAAAAGAATCTTCGGCAACTGCTGAGTAGTCTTCCCGCACTGCGCAATCCGACCATCGCACAACTCAGCCTTGCCGGCTGGGTTGCGGTGGAGACGATCATCGACGAGCATGTGGTCCGCGAACTGATTCCGAAACTCAAGGCTGCGGGAGCAGAAGGAATCATTGAATATCCCTTGAACAAAGTGGTTTACTGAGACGCATACGCTATGGGTTCACTGAAGAAACGTCGGAAAGCAAAGATCAACAAACATAAACGTCGCAAGAAGCTTCGCGCCAACCGGCATAAGAAGCGTACTTGGCAGAAGTAATCGCGGACGCGTCAACGCTTTGCTCCCCCGGCTTCGGTCTGGAGTCGGGGGACTCTTCGTCTATGCAGACCGCGCACTTACCGTTGTTTCGGTGGTCCTGTGGGATTGTCGCCCTGTGTTTGCTGGGGGGAATTCTCGCAGGCTGCGCGCGTTCGCGTCTTCACCCTGTCCCTGCCCAGGCCGTCGGGGCATCGACCTCTGACGACGTAAGCTCGCTCGAAGAGGAACGCAGAGCGGAGGCTCAGGCCCGATTTGCTGCGGGTTTTCTGCACGATCTTCGGGACGAGGATGAAAAAGCGCTGCAGGAGTTTGAACGTTCGGTGCGTGCCGACCCATCACAAGACGGGCTCGCGCTCGACATCGCTCGTCGTCATTTGCTCGCGAAGGAAAACGACAAAGCAATCTCGGTACTTCAGGAGGCGATCAAAGGCGGGGGCTCCGGGCTTCTGTCCGCGTTCTTGGGATCCATCTATTCCTCCATGGGAAGAGTTGAGGACGCAATTCTCGCGAACCAGGAGGCCATTAGGAAGAGTCCCAACCTTCTTTTGAGCTATCAGAACTTGGCGGGCCTCTACGTTCGTCAGAACCTCCCGCAGGAGGGAATCAAAGTCCTGGAGCGAGCTGGCAAGCAGTCTCATCCCACACCGCAGTATCTGGTTGAATTGGCAGAGCTCTGGATCGGTTTTCCGGCGGCGGGTGCCGAGTTCTCCGAATTGGCGCGCAAGCGCGCCGCAGAGTTGCTCGACCAATTCATAAAGCTTCCTAACAACCCCACCTCTCTGCTGCAGCGCGCAGCCGATGTTTACCTCCTGATCGGCCAGAGCACACGGGCGATCGATCTGTACCTGAAGTTGGTGGAGAAATACCCAGAGTCCACTCCCTTGCGTGAGCGCCTAGCGAATCTGTTTTTGCAGTCGCGTGATCCGAAACGAGCCAGAGAGCAATTGGAAGCATTGATCCGGGAGGAGCCGAGCAAATATCCCCAGGCCTATTTGATCCTTGGCAGTCTAGCTCTGGAAGAGGGCAAACCGAAGGAAGCGGAGGATTATCTGCGGAAAGCCGTGGTCCTGGCCCCAGAGATGGAGTCGGCCTATTACGATCTCGCCGTCGCGCAGGTCAATACGGGGAATCCTCGCGCGGCCCTGGACACTCTTCAGGACGCTCGGGCCCGGTTTCATGAGACATTTCAGACGGAGTTCTTCGCGGGAGTAGCTCACGCGAGATTGAAGGAGTTTCCCAAAGCCATCACTCGTTTTACGTCAGCTGAAGTGATCGCGAACGCTCGCGAAACGAATCGGCTGACCCCGATATTCTATTTCCAGCTCGGTTCCTCGCACGAGCGGAATAAGGATTTCGAGGGAGCAGAGCACTACTTCCGCAAAGCAATCGATCGCATGCCGGAGTTCGGCGAGGCCTTAAACTATCTCGGCTACATGTGGGTAGAGCAGGGGGTGAAGTTCGACGAAGCCAAAAAGCTTATCGAGCGAGCGCTGAAGCTTGAGCCTAAGAACGGGGCGTTTCTCGATAGCATGGCGTGGGTGCTATTTCGATTGGGCAGAGCTAAAGAGGCGCTGACCTATGTGGAGCAGGCGGTCCAGCATACCGAGGAACCCGACGCGACCCTCTACGACCACCAAGGGGACATCTTGCAAGCTCTCGGAAGGTCCGTCGATGCGGCGACAGCATGGCGGAAATCGCTCAAAGTTGAGGCAAACCCCGAGATTCAAAAGAAACTCGATGCTGCGTCCTCTTCGAAAGCGAACCCCTAGCCCGCATGGGTAACCCCTGCAAAAGCGCTCGTTTTCCCTGCAACCCACATCCTGACCCGCGCGTAGCTATGAACTATGCGGGCTAGGAGCACTCCAGGAATGCTATGACCACGAGATTTCAGCGCCATTATACTCGAGAGGAAGCCCGTCTGATGCTCCCTCAGATCGAGGAATGGCTGAAAGAATTGGAGCTCGCCAAGAAGGAGTTGGAGCGTGCAGCGCCTCGCTTGGAATCGATGATTGACGGAGGCTGTGATCTGGGCGGAGGTCTGGTCTCTCGCTACCTCTCGGCGTTTCTCGACATGCGGAAGGTTCTGGCGGAGTTCTCGGATCGTGAAATTCTTATCAAAGACTTGGATCGAGGACTGATTGATTTCCCAGCTTTTGTTGCGGGGCGGGAGGTTTTTCTTTGCTGGGAACGGGGCGAGGAGGATGTGGAGCATTGGCATGAGCTCGACACTGGCTACGGTGGACGCGAACCCATCGACACCTAGGCTTCATGTGCTCTCCACTTGATCTCGTCGCCACGACTGCTAATTTCTGGAAGTCGGCGCTCAGAATTCTATGGAGTTCGCTCGGCCGGAACTGCAAGCTCTGCGCTCAATGAATATGCAACCGACCACCCCCGTTGTGGCGCATGATTTGAATCGGCGTGATTTTATCCGGCAGTCCTCCACCGCCACCCTGGTGTCGGCGTTAGCCGCTGGCGCGCTTCCCACTCTGCAGGGTGCCGCTGCGGAGACACCCGCTCCCACGAAAAAGCCCACCGCACCCGTCAACATTGGAGTCATCGGCTGTGGCGGATGGGGACGCGACGCAGTGAAAACCCTCGCGCAGCTCGTCAACGCTCGCGTCATCGGTGTCGCGGAACACTACGAAACTTTCTTAAAAAGAGCCAAGGATGCCGCCCCCAACGCGGAGGGCTATACCGATTACAAGGAACTCCTGGCCAATAAGCAGATTCAGGCGGTAGTGATCGCCACGCCGACGCATCAGCACAAGCAAGTGTTTCTGGATGCCCTGGCGGCGGGGAAGCATGTTTATTGCGAAGCCCCTTTGGCGAACACGATCGAGGACGCGCGTGTCATAGCAAAAGCAGCTCAGGCCCATGTGGGACAAGTGGTGCAGCCCGGCTTGCAGCATCGGTCGGATCCCGAGCGTCACTTCCTTTTGGGATTCATTCGCAGCGGTGCCACCGGCCGAATGTTCAAGGCTCGGGCGCAGTGGCAGAAGAAAGAGAGCTGGCGTCGTACCTCGCCAAATCCCGATCGCGAGCAGGAGCTCAATTGGCGACTCCGTTCCGAGATGTCTGTGGGTCTGGCCGGTGAAATCGGCATTCAACATCTCGACAACGCAGCCTGGTTTCTCAAGTCCGAGCCGGTCGCGGTCTCCGGAATGGGATCGATTCAACTTTGGAACGATGGTCGCGATGTTCCTGACACCATTCAGGTCTTGGTCGAGTTCCCGGAGAAGGTTTTCTTTAGCTACGAGTGCACGCTGGCGAACTCATTCGACGGGGATCATGAGCTGTATTACGGCACCGACAGCGCCATCATGGTCCGAAAGAACAAGGCGTGGATGTTTCGCGAAGCCGATGCTCCATTGCTCGGCTGGGAAGTATACGCGCGCAAGGACGCGTTCTTTGGTGAGCTGGGAATCGCGCTGGTAGCGAACGCAACCAAGCTTGCGGCTCAGGGTGAAAAGACAGCCGAAGAGGCCCCCTATTCCAGCACGCCACTTTACTATGGTCTCGAGGCGTTTCTGCACAATGTGCACACGGTTTCGGATGGCGTGAAAGATTTTGCCGAGAACTACGATCTGAACGACAAGAGCGCCTTGAAGGAATACGTTGCCTCACTGGCCAAGGCACTGATGCCAGCTGCCACGATCCAAGACGGTTTCCGCGCCACCGTTCTCGCCATCAAGACCAACGAGGCGGTGGTGAAGCAGGGGCGCATCACGCTCGCGAAAGACCTGTTCCAGATCTGAAACGACAGACAGGACGATCCGGTTGAATGCCGCGTGCCTCACTTGCAGTCTGATTGACTGATAGTCCGTTACTCATCACTCCATGAATACCTCAACTGTTTGTTCCCTCGCGTCCCTCGTGGCGCTGGTCCTGTTTGCTGAGGCAGCCCCGGTGCAAGCCGATGACCTGGTGGTCTACACCGCTCAACCTGCGGGCAGCTCGGTGAAAATTGACGGTAGCTGCAACATTCATGACTGGATCGTCGAAGGAAGGATCATTGGCGGTCGATTTGAAGTCGACCCCTCATTTGCGCTGACCGGCACGCCGGCCGCAGGCAAGGTCAACGCCAAGGCCAAAGCCTCAATTCCGATCACTTCGCTCAAGAGCGGAAAATCCCGTATGGACGAAGTGATGCAGGAAAATATGAAAGCGACCGAGTTTCCTCGCATCGAGTATCAGATGCTCGATATGACCCTCAAGCAGGCACCCAAGTCCGCCACCGATCCGCTCGTCTTCGATACGGTGGGCAAGCTGACGATCTCGGGAGTGAGCCGAACCAATGCCATGGAAGTAACCTGCAGCCGAACCAATGCTTCCAGGCTCACCTTCACCACGGTAGCGAATCTCAAGATGACCGACTTCGGTATCACTCCGCCTTCCCCCACCATCGCCTTGGGTCTGATTACGACTCGCGACGAAGTTAAGGTGACGCTGGAGTGGGTGACCAAGCAGAGAGCTGACCCGGCTGCGGCCAAGTGATACAGGGGATCACGGTCAGCGAGACCCGCCTGGCACACTCTGGAGCGGCACGGCTTCCTCAAGATTGGTGATCGCTGAGCGAATTCGACGCTCCAGTTCCTGCAGTGCAGGGACGTTGCGGCGAGCGGGTGGCAGTTTTCCGAGTTCCCCCAATGCAGTGATGAAGGCAGCGCGCGCTTCCTGACGGCGGCCGGCCTGCTGGAGAATTTCCCCGCGGCGAGCCTGCCAGGTTTCTTTCCGAGGAGATTGGGCGATGATGCCATCCAAGCGACCCAAGGCCGCGTTGGTCTGGCGTCGCTTCAACTCGAGGTCGATAGCATAGAGTTGAAGTGTGATCACCGAGCCTAGGCGTCGAATTCCCTCATCCAGTCCCTGAATCGCTTCATCGAGCCGCCCACCATCGTCGGTAATCAGAGCCTGGGCCCGCTCAATGAACAGCTCAGGGCGCGGCTCGCGTGACGCCTGGATCGCCAAGGTGTAGTCAAGCACAGCGGCATCGCGATTCTGAAGCTGGAGTTGGGCTTTCGCTCGGGTGACAAGGGCCACGACATGATTCGTTTCTCGCGCAAGGAAGCGATCCAGATAGACCTTCGCGGTTTGCGGCCATTTGGCGTCCACCAGCAGCAATCCACGCGACAGATCTAGCATCGGGGTGTTGGTGGAATACCGGGCGGCGCGTTCGTAATCCGCAAGGGCCAAATCAAAGTCGCCGTGTCTGCGATACAGTTCGCCGCGCTGATAATACAGATCCGAATCGCGTGGATGCTCCCGGAGTTGTTCGCTGACGGTACGAATCAAATCGTGGGCGTCTCCGTGGCCAAGCAACGAGACGGCCAGGAGGCAGCATAGGCACAGTCCCAGGCCCCAATGAGGAAGCAAATGTCGAGGTTCCAGAGGAGTCATCAAACGGCCGATCTCAAGGTTGTCGCCCAAAGTGTCGGCAAGCCACTTCGGGTTCAATACGATTCGTGTACCGCGTCCTCTTGCAACACGGCCACCGACAAAGTCGGTTGGATGCAGGCAGGGGCCTGGC
>JAYTTC010000506.1:0-4787 GCA_043745255.1 Verrucomicrobiales bacterium | reverse complement strand
GAGACGAGCGGGAAGATTGGACGAGTAAATGAAAGCGCTTCCCGCCGCGGCGGTGTAACCCCCGAATACATCCACCTGACGAAAATTCGGCGTGACAGTGTGGACGCGCTCCTCGAGGTTGATTTTCTTGGCGGTCATCCCGCGGATTCCCCGCGGAAAAGCACTCGCTGGAATCCCACCAAAGAAAAGCGGGGCTCCGTTGGCAGTTCCTCCAAACTGATCCCCGGCTTCGTTCGCGCTGTGACCCCATGAATTGTTTGAAAACTGATGCAGAAACTCGAGCGCCGAGCCGTCAGCCTTGAATCGGTAGGTACCCATCGCGAACTGTCTCTTCTCCCCGCCCACCGTTCCGTTGAATCCCGAGTAGCCGACGCATCCGTAAAGCCAGTTGTCATAGCCGTAATGAAGATTGTTAGCCTGGGCGTGTGTATCCCCGATCCCCCAGCCTTCCATGATCACCTCACGGACATCCGCTTTGTCGTCGCCATTCGTATCCTTGAGGAAGAGCAGGCGCGGCGGTTGAGCCACGATCACGCCTCCGTTCGCGAAGACAAGACTCGTTGGAATGTTCAGCTTGTCGGCAAACACGGTGAACTTGTCGGCGCGTCCGTCGCCGTCCGTGTCCTCGCAAATCTTGAGAGTGTCATTTCCTTCGCCGGTGGGGATGACGCCGTGAGGGTAGTCGCGAGTCTCGCAGATCCAGAGGCGGCCCCGCTCATCCCATGCCATCGCGATCGGCTTGGAGATGTCCGGCTCACTGGCAAACACTTCCAATCGCAGGTCGATCGGCAGCTGCGTCCGATCCTTGCTTCCCTGGACGCTGAAGGGATGCTGGAAAGTGATCGGGCTGGAACGTTTCTCGTAGTTCGCAACGTTCGAATCCTCGTTCCGCTTCTCTGGCTCGCGGCTGGCGAGGAAACTTTGCCACTCTTTCCGTCGCGGCTCGCCGACCGCTCCGGTGAGTTGTTGCCGAGCACTCTGAAGAAAATCAGTCGCGGCCCACGCCTCTGCGTTCCCCTGAAATTTCAAGGCCACCACCTTGCCTCCCATGGCGACGCCGGGGAACTGAGGGGACGGAGCGTCCAGGAGAATCGCGTCAAAGCGCGAGGCCCACTCCGGGGTCGCTATCGCGGGATTTGACGTGTAGTCGAACCAAATGGCCTCGCGTCCGAACTCCCTCATGAGGACATGACAATGATCGATGGACGGAGTGCCGTCCTGGCCGAGGTAGAGCACTCGCAGGGGACCGGGTGCGGCCTGAAGTCCTGCAGCGAGAGCAGCAACGCCGAAAAGAGAGAGCAGCGATTTCATGTGAGGTGTGCGTGTTTGCCAGACTCTTCCAAAAGAGGTCGGATGCAGCCAGCGTTCACGTCGGACGAGTTTTGTTGAAAATCGGACATTTCTGGATCATCGAACCATTGCCAGTGGGAGCCGCGCGTGAGAGCGTGTGGCATGTCCTTGCCACGTGTCAAAGCACTTGCGGCGCGGGATCGTTTTCTGCGCTGCATCGGATCCGAGACGCCGTTCTATCGGCTCTTCGACCACCTTCCGGATGTCTCGTTCTTCGCGAAGGACCGGCACTTTCGACTCATGTGCGCCAGTCGGCAATTCATTGAGCGATTCGGGTTTCGGGAAGAGTCGCAGTTGGTGGGGCGGGACGATTTTGAGCTATTCCCGCCGCGGCTCGCCGAGAATTTCCGTCGAGATGATGAGGACGTGCTTCGCACGGGAGAGCCCAAGCGGAATATCGTGGAATTATTTTTCACGGACCAGGGCATTCCCGACTGGTTCGTGACGCACAAACTTCCGATTCGGGATCGTGCCGGTCGAGTGGTGGGCGTGATGGGTACCGTTCACAGTTTCGAAGGACGAAGGGCAGGGGTTCAGTCGTATCTCGAGCTAGACCGAGCGGTCGCTTTCATCCGGGATCATTTCCGCAGCGGCGTTTCGGTCAAGGAACTCTCCGCCGTAATGAATCTCTCGCCGCGGCAGCTGCACCGCAAGTTCACCGAAGTGTTTGGGGCGAGTCCCCAGTCGTTCATCCTCAAACTGCGCGTTCAAGCAGCCTGCGAGGCCTTGCAGCGAGAGCGCGCGCAGATCGCCGAAGTGGCGAGAGAGCTCGGGTTCTGTGATCAGAGCGCTTTTACCCAACTGTTCCAGAAACACATGGGAGTGACGCCCCGGAAATATCAGCAGCGATACCGCCTCCGTCGTGGATGAGCCGATCTAAGCAGAAGAATCGCGTCGCGGGGTAGGGCTCTCATGGAGTGGCGCAAAAGGGACCGATCTTCTTCTTCCTCCGCGTGCTCCGCGTGCTCCGCGGTAAAAGCTCCTCCCCGGATCGGGAAACGGACAGGGCCGGGCTTAGCCGCGAAAAGGCGCAAGAGACGCAAAAAAGACCGCGGCTCTGAACTCTGCCTGCCCTGTTTCAGAGCAGGGCTGAAGTTCTGTAGCGTGGGCCGTATCGGCCCATCCCCCGCTCCGATCGTCCGATACGGACGACACTACAGAAGCCGGGCTGCAATTCTGTAGTGTGGGCCGTATCGGCCCATCCCCGCCCGGATCGTTTGATACGAGGGAAACCGCCAGTGAAACAGGGTCAGATCTCAATACTTGACATAAGGCATTTGAGTGGAGGAAGTGTTCACTCATGCCGAGACCCCTCAGGATCGAGATTGCCGGAGGCCGTTACCCCGTGATGGCGCGTGGCAATGAGCGAAGGGACATCTTCCGCAAGGAATCGGATTCCCTGCACTTCCTTGAGATTCTGGAGGAAGTGCCGGCGCGCGTTGGTACCTCGCTCCACGCCTACGCCCTGGTGAAGAACCATTATCTTGGTCAACGCCGCGGAAGGATGAGTCTGGTGGAGTTGGGAGAAAGGGCAGGTGGGATGAACTACGCCGCGGCCGGAGCGGCCATAAGCCGTTTCTCAAGGCAGCTGAACAGTGGCCCATGCAAGGCGCGGCTTCGCCACGTGGAGAAGGCAATGTCAAGTACTGAGATCTGACCCTGTTGCCCTCCGCTGTCATTTTCCGACGGTGCTTGGCTGGGTTATCGAAGTCGACTTCCAATGCACTGTCGCGGTGGCTGCGGAGCTGGCATCGGCGCGCTCTTCCAGGGAAGCGAGAATTGCGGAGGCTTCTCGCTTGGGTTTTCCTGAGAAAACCCGTCGACCGTTCACCGTGACCCTCAAACTTCGGTCGAGATCAAGCAGGGCATCGGAAAGCCGCAGGCGCAGGGTGGAAGGAACATCCCCCTCCACTTGGATGGTCTGACCTTTGACCGTCGCGATTATTTTTTGCCGCTCTTTCAAGGCGGTCTCTTCCGGGATCTGCAGCCAGTAAAACCGACGATGCACGATGTCGTCCTGAAGCCACACGATCTTTTGCGGCCAGGGATGTCTTTCATACTTCACCATCCAAGGGAGGGCTTCGGCATCTTGGTGGTTCATCCAATGCCCCAGGCCTTCGTAGATGCGTGACAGGTGATCGTAGCCTCCTGGGTCCGCGACTTGGAGTCGATCGAGTTCGGTGGTTCTCTCGCTGGCAATTTTGTTCCGATCGTAGGCGGCATCATTGCCTCCCATGAAAATAGCGAAGGGCAGATTTCGAAGCCCGAGCAGGGAGGCTTCGTTTGGATGGCCGGCCATCATCGCTGCGGCGGCGAAACGATCCGCCATTCGGGGGGCGAGTTGCCAGACTCCGTCGCCACCCGCGGAATACCCCATGAGATAGACCTTGTTTGGGTTGATCCCGCGCAGCGCTACCTGGTCATCAATCAAGCGTTGGAAGAGTGGATCGATATGCCCCTCGTGCCAGAGATTCCAAGTGTCGGTGGGGGCTCGCGGTGCCAGATAGACTCCTTCTGCAGGCTGGTAGAGGCTCAGTTGGTTGGTCCACTGCTGGTCGTTGATCTGCGGGGGAGCGTTGCCTCCGCCATGCATGGAAATCCAGAGACTATGTCCGTCAGGCGGCGTCTGGCCGTAGTCTCGCTCCATCCATCGCAGCGTATGGTTGCCGATAGTGATCGACTGCCGTTCAAATTCACTTTTCCGCTCCCTTTGCAGACGAACCAGTCGATCGGTGGTCAGAAGTTCCACGGCTCGGCGAGCTTCGGTTTTTGTGAGGGCTGTGTGCAGGGCGCGCGCATCCGAGTTCCGCTCAGGAAGCGGCAGCTCCAGCCATTCCTCGATGGCCAGGATGGCAGGGGATGCAGGAGCTAGTTGTGACCAGACCGCGTCGAGGGTGAGGTTGCCCTCCTTCAGCGGCCCAAACGAAAGTTCACGAGTTTTGCGGCCAAGGGTGAAGCGCAGCCAACCTCGAGTGCCGGGCTTGAGAGCGAAACGTGGCATGTCGTTGAGATCCGCCTGGCCTGCCTTAGTCTGTTGTTCCCCAATCGACTGGCCCCCGGCGTCGACGACTCGGACCTTGGCCTCGACGCGTTTACCACCTGGGCTTTGAAACAACCGCACCCCGAGCTCCGCAACCCCCGAAGCCGGTGGGCCCGTCTTCACATAGTGGCCCGTGACATTGACGGCCGCCACCTCGGCGCTCTGTCTTGCCCAGACCATCGGAAAGGAAAGGCCCGCCTTTTGCCAGGACGTGGCGTAGATGGCATGGCGTGGGACGTTGGATTCCGCCTGCGCGGCATCGTTGACAAACCAGCCGTGATTTAGGCCCGCTTTGTCATATTCGTCTGCTCCCGTGAATCGCCATTCTCCATCCCAGATCTCCACCCAGGTATGGTTGCCGCGCTCATTGGTCCACATGGGCGTGCCGACGGCGCGG
>JAYTTC010000505.1:0-4792 GCA_043745255.1 Verrucomicrobiales bacterium | reverse complement strand
CTCCAACCTGTGCGGATCAGGCCAGGAGCTGCTGCACCAGTTCGCCGTGCACATCGGTCAGACGGAAATCGCGGCCTTGGAACCGAAAGGTCAGCTTGGTGTGATCGAATCCCAGCAGATGGAGAATGGTCGCGTGAAGATCGTGCACATGCACCCGGTCCTTCACGATGTGAAATCCAAACTCATCGGTCTCACCCACTGCGATCCCGGGTTTTACTCCCCCTCCCGCCATCCAGATGGTGAACGCCTGAGGGTGATGATCCCGCCCTAGGCTGCGGCCCAACTCAACGCTCGCCTCCACCATCGGTGTCCGGCCGAACTCACCCCCCCAGATCACCAAAGTGTCCTCCAACAAACCGTGGTTCTTCAGATCCTGAATCAACGCGGCATTCGCTTTGTCAGTGGCCGCGCATTGAGCCTTTACTCCGCCTTTAACGTCGCTGTGATGATCCCAGGCCTCGTGAAACAGTTGCACGAAGCGCACTCCCCGCTCCACCAGCCTTCGAGCCAGGAGACAGTTATTGGCATAGGACGCCTTGCCCGGCTCGGCTCCATACATCTCGAGCACATGCTTCGGCTCTTTAGAGAGATCAACGAGCTCCGGGGCGCTGAACTGCATGCGATACGCCATCTCGTAGGAATTGATCCGGGTGGCAATCTCGGGATCACCCACCAGTCCGAGCCGCTGCAGATTCAACTCCTTGATCGCATCGAGCGTCTTTCGTTGAAGAGAATTGCTGACTCCACTGGGATTTCCCAGATAGAGCACCGGATCCGCCCCTTTGCGAAACGGGACGCCCTGGAAGACCGACGGCAAAAAGCCAGACCCGAAATTCCCGGATCCCCCGCTCAAGCCGCCGGCGGAGTTCAAGACCACGAAAGCAGGAAGATCCTGAGACTCGCTTCCCAGACCGTAGGTAGCCCAGGCACCCATGCTCGGGCGGCCGAACTGCTGCGATCCCGTGTTCATGAAAATCTGACCCGGAGCGTGATTGAAGGCGTCAGTCGCCATCGAACGAATAATCGCGAGTTCATCCACTACCCCCGCCAGCGCCGGAATCGCTTCAGAGAGCTCGGCCCCGCATTCCCCGTGCTTGGCGAACTTGAACTCAGAGGCGTAGAGGGCGGCATCCGGTTTGATGAAGGCGTACTGCTGACCTTTCACCACCTCGGGTGGAACCGGCTTCCCATTCCATTTGATCAGCGACGGTTTGTAATCGAACAGATCGAGCTGGCTCGGGGCACCTGCTTGGAAGAGATAGATCACCCGCTTGGCCTTGGGTGTGAAATGCGGTTTTCGGACCGCCAACGGATTCATCAACGCCGAGTCCGCAGCGCGTGACTCAGCCAATAGTGAGCTCAGAGCGATCGCGCCGAGACCGACGCTACAGTCGCGAAAGAACCAGCGGCGGCTCAAAAACTGACTTCGCTCGCTCACTAAATTATTCAGTAAATTCATAGCTTATCGTTCTTCCGACCTAACACGGAGTGCATCACTCCTTGGTCAAGGTCTCATCCAGATTTAAGAGCGCACGCGACACCGCAGTCCACGCCGCAAGATCGGACACGCTGGCTCCACGCGGAACCAGCGCAGGATTCTTCGGATCGCTAAAGGCCAGAGCCGCGGCGTCCTTCGCACTTTTGACAAACTCTTGTTTCGCACTTTCCAGAAGGTCCAAGAGTGCACGCTCCTCTTGAGGCAGCGGCGGGCGACTGACACAGAGCCGGAACGCGTAACGCACCCGCGCTGCATCGGCTGTTCCACCTTCCTGCAACGCACGCCATCCCAGCCACCGCGCTGCTTGATTGAACGTCGGTTCGTTGAGTGTGGTGAGCGCCTGCAACGGGGTATTCGATCGCGAGCGGCGCACACAGCTCTGCTCTGCAGAGGGCGCGTCGAAAATCATGAGGGCCGGGTA
The DNA here is from genome assembly GCA_043745255.1 of Verrucomicrobiales bacterium. Lineage (GTDB taxonomy): Bacteria > Verrucomicrobiota > Verrucomicrobiia > Limisphaerales > UBA11320 > UBA11320. The sequence continues at coordinate 2,873 of JAYTTC010000505.1, read as the reverse complement.
AGGCACCGAGCGCTTCCAAAAGGTGTACATGGCGCGGCGATACCGATCCTCGCCTTCGCTGAGGTTCCAGGAGATCGGGCCATAGCTGAGCTGCATGACCCCGTCAGGCAGAGGCGGGAACACGCTGGGCCCCCCCACCTTTCTCGAGAGCAGTCCACTCGCGAGCAGCGCCATATCCTGCACCCCCTCGGCATCCAGGCGTACCCGCGGACCCCGCGCCAGAAACCGATTGTAGGGATCCTTGGCCAGCCGTTCGGGGGAGACTTTCGAGGATTGACGATAAGTCTCCGATTCCACGATCAGTCGATGCAGCTGCTTCAAGCTCCAGCCGCGATCCATCAGCTCAATGGCCAGCCAATCCAGCAGTTCGGGATGCGATGGCGGATCCGCGCGAGTGCCGAAATCCTCCGTGGTCGGAACGAAGCCCTGTCCGAAGTAGTGCTGCCAGACGCGATTCACCAGCACACGGGCGGTGAGCGGGTGCGAGCGGCTCACCAGCCACTCCGCGAGCCCGAGCCGAGTGCGCGGTCGATCGGGTCCGAAGGGATTGAGAACCTCAGGCGTGTCCGGCATGACCTCGGTGGTGGGGCGCATCCAGTCCCCTCGCTTGAAGAGATGAGTCTTGCGCGAAGCGGGGCGCTGTTGCAGCACGAGGGTCGTGGCCTCCGCCGTGGGCCAGTCCTTCCAGAGCTCATCCCATTCACGATTCGCCGTCGCAAACGCAGGATCCTGCTGACGAAACGCATGAAAGAGTTGCCGTCGCTGCTCAGGCGTTCGCTGCGATGCGGGAATCGCAGCGATCCGATGTTGCGCTTCGGAAAAGGGGTCGACGCGCAACGGTACGGGATCGGTCGTGAGACTCACCCGGACACAACCCAACATGTAATTGGCCAAGGGAGACTCCTTCGGTTTGCAATGGAGCGAGATCAACATCCGCGTTCCACCGGGAAAACCGAAAGCTTTCTGAGCTTCAAAAACAATCCTCCGCTCCTCATTCCTTCGTCCGAACGTCAAGGCGCTCGTCCAACCTCCTTGAGTGGTGTTGCCATCAACGGTCGCAGCGGCGGGCCAGCCTTCGATCGACGCGTCCGCAACCGCGCGTGAAAAATGAACAAGATTGCTGCTGCTGGCGCTATTGGTCGCCGTCAGCGTCATCGACTTGGAAGCATCGAGCGGGGTCGCCTCCACGGTGAACTCACAGAGCTGAAATCCGCCATCGGCATCGATGCCTGGACCGTTAAAAGGAAGGTTGGCGTTGTTCAATGCCTCTAAACGGAAACCGGTGATCTGGGTCAGCGGGGTTTCCACCCAAATTCGCAGGACTGAGTTGTTGTAGATGTCTCCGCCTCCCAGCAGGGACAGATTTTCCTGCTTCTCAAACTTCATCGGCTGGCTATGCCATTCCTTGGCGTCGAGCACCTGCCAGTGGCCCACAGCGGTGACGGCTTCTCGCTCCCATGCCTCCATCCGGGATTCGAGCGCCGGGGTTTCAGCCATCAGACGGTCGACCATTGATTGGGCCTTCGCACGAATCACCGCTCGCTTCGCCTGCTGATCCGCATTGGGAACCTCCAATCTCGGCTCATCATCGCTGTTGAGGAAGGCGTAGAACTGGTAGTACTCCTTCTGCGAGATCGGATCGTACTTGTGAGAATGGCACTGCGCGCAGGCGACTGTGAGCCCCATCCACGTTCGCCCCATGGCATCCACCCGATCGATAATCGTCTCCACGCGGAACTTCTCCGGCTCGATGCCCCCTTCCATGTTGACCATGGAATTGCGCAAGAATCCGGTGGCCACCCGCTGCTCGGATGTCGAATTCGGCAGAAGATCACCCGCCAGTTGTTCACGAGTGAATTGATCGAATGGCAGATCTCGATTGAACGATTGGATGACGTAGTCGCGATACGGCCAGATGCTGCGCGTTCGATCCTTCTCAAATCCGTTGGAGTCGGCGTACCGCGCCGCGTCCAGCCAGTGGCGACCCCACTTTTCTCCATAGTGGGGCGAGGTCAACAGTCGTTCGACCAGACGATGATAGCTCTCGGGTGACTCGTCCGAGAGAAACGCGTCCAATTCCTCGATCGTGGGAGGGAGACCGATTAGATCCAGAGTGAGACGCCGAATCAGGGTGACTCGATCTGCAGCCGGAGAGGCAGTGAGACCCTCTGTGGCGAGTCGCGCACGAACGAAGCGGTCGATAGGACTCAACGCGGTCGGTCCGGCGGGAACCTTAGGCCGTTGAATCGGTTGGAAAGCCCAATGGGAGCGCGGGTCGGTCGGTGCATCTTTGGCACCCACAGCGGAGTCAGGCCACTTGGCACCTTGATCGATCCAGGCGCGAAGCAATCCGATTTGATCCGCAGTCAGCGGTTCGCCCTTCTTCGGCATGCGAGCGATCTCCTCATGCAGGTTCGCCACCAAGCGAATGATGAGGCTTTCCGAGCTCCGCCCCGGCACCCAAGCCACCCCATGTTCCCCGCCGCGGAGGGCTGTGGATCTCAAATCGAGACGAAGCCCGGACTCCTGTTTCTTGGCGCTGTGGCATTGAAAACATCGCTCCGCGAAGAGAGGGGCGATGTCTCGAGTAAACTCAACCGTGCGAGACGCTGCGGGAGGGAGGGAAGCGGCGTCCGCAACTTCGAAACCGGAAAGACACGCCAGAGCGATCAGGAGGACGCCGACGCATGAGAGCGGGTAAGTTGATTTTATCGAGCAGGTCATGTGCAATAGCCAGGACTGAGTGAGCCCGAGGTGTCCCAGAAGGCCAAGACGAAAACCATCGGCGCGCGGAAGTCAGACCCCGCAGTCCAGCGGGTTATTCGAATCCCATCTTTCCCTTCTATCCCCCCGCGTCTAGTTTGCCGCGTGCT
>JAYTTC010000504.1:0-4814 GCA_043745255.1 Verrucomicrobiales bacterium | reverse complement strand
CAGTTTTTGCCCGATCGACCCGGCGATGCCTGGGAAGTGATGGAAACCGAGAGAAGCGAATGAGCCGGAGTGTTCTTGCGATTAGCTGGTTGAACGGTCAGGTGAAGGCGGTCTATGTGCGGGGTACCCACGCGGTGGCCGCTTGGACCTGCCCTACCAACGTGGATTCTTTGGAAGAAGTGCAGTCCGTGATCACGGCCGCGCTCCATGAAACCGGCTACAAGGGTCGCGAAGTCGTGTTCGTGGTTGAGAATCGGAATCTGCTCTACCATCTCCAGGAGGCGCCCAAAGGCAGAAAATCGCTGATCAGAGGGTTCATCCAGCGACGTGTCGACCAGAGTCGATTCTTTGAGGATGAACCTGCGGCCTGGGGCCTGAGCCAGCCTATCCAGGTCAAGAACAGTCAACGCTTCCTGCTCACTCTCCTTCCCCGCCAGTGGATCCTCACTTTGAAGGAGGCGTGCATGAAGCAAGGGCTTCGATTGACCGGAGTGTTCTCCCCCGCAACGGTGATGGCACGCCATCTGAACAGTCTGCCGGTGGAGGTCGGCGTCCCTGTGATGATGACCACCGAGCTGGGCGGGACGCTCTGTTTGATGGTGGCCTGCAAAGATCGGGACAGCGCGGTCTGGTTCGCGCGCTCGATGAGTCTTTCAGCCTCTTCAACTCCTGGGGAGACGGCGACAGCATCGCCCTTGCTTCGGGTCGTGCGGGTGACACCCACGGCGCGCGAGAACGATCGGATCGAACTGGAAATCAATCGCACACGGCTTTTCAGCCAGCAGCAATTCGACACCTCGGTCTCCCAGTTATTGGTGATCGGTAGCGGTGCGCAGCATGCACTGGCCGGGACACGACTGCCCGATGGGCTGACGCTGGTCGCATCTTCTCCTGAGGATGAAACGTATTTTATTGCCCGCGGGGCAGGGCAACTCGCTTACCGGACTTCGGGGAATTTACTCACAGGAGTCAACGGCCCAGAGCAGGAGCAACGTCGTTCCACCGCCGTGGCCGTGGTGTGTTGCATGGCCTTCTCCATCGCGCTGGCTTCCTGGACGACACACATCGCGCGCGCGAGAGATCTCGAAGTCGAAACGCTCATCGCACAAACCGATGAAGTGACCCAGCAGAACCGGGAGAGCCTCTCGCTCTGGGAATCCACGGTGCGACGTCAGCAGTTTGTTTCTGCAGTGGGAACTCCCAACGATCCGCCCATCCCCGCGCTGTTCCTCCGCTATCTGGGAGTGAAGCTCCCGGATCAGCTCGCCCTCAGCCGACTTGAAATGAACCGGAGTTCCAATCGCTGGCAGATTCGTATCGAGGGACGCAGCAAAGAGTCGGTCGGCCAGTTGCAGCTGGTGGAGGTCTTGGAGAAGGAACTGGTGAATAGTCTGTTTAAATTTGAGATCACCAGCAGCACTCGATCCCGAATTTTTCAGGATAACGCCTCGCAGATACGCGATGTGCCCACCACCGCGAGTTTGTTGGCGGATGAGGATCGGCCATTTTTCGTTGAAGGATTTATTCCATGAGCCTGTCTCCCGAGCTTCCGCAGCAGCCTCCCGAGCCCGCGTCCCCCTCCGCACCCAAACCCTTGGGCCACCTGTTGGAGAATCCGCTCCGTCGCCGCGCGTTCAGCGTCAGCGAGCAGCTCGAGCGCGTGCTCTCCAGTTTTCCTTTTCTCGTTGGCGGAGGCTTTCTGTGCATCGCGTTGGTGAGTTGGTCTCTTGGCTGGCAGCTGCCGAGAGCTTCGGAGACCCGGGTGGTCGCCGCGCGCGAGGAGATCGCGGAACTGAGTCAAAAGCTTGTCGACGCGCAGAATCTTGGCGCGGTGAATCAAGCGAGCCTGAGCAATCAACTTGCGTCCGCTCAGAGTTACCTGATTCCCCGTCGCGATGCGATCGTGTCACTGGTTTCAGAGATCGAGCGCGCAGCCCGACATCAGGGATGGCGTGCCGACGTCAGCGTGAAGCCCTCGGTGGAGCGTCTATCGCCGACAGAAGTCGTGAACGTTTATCCGGCGACCGTTCGTCTCCAGGCCCTGGCTGGCACGCAGTTTCCCCCTTACCAGAGATTGATCAACCTGATGGAGCAGATCGAGGAGATGCCGATGAAAGTTGAAGTGGTGTCGCTGGTCGTTGTGAGCGATCGAGGGGCGTTCTCGGTCCCGCAGCTTGAGTTGCAGTTTTGGACACGAAAAACGGATGAGAAGCCTGCTTCAAAGTAAGTTCGGAGTCACCGTCCTGGCTCTCGTAGCCGTCGTGGCTGTGCTCTGGCGATTCGTTCCCAGTTCTCGAACCGCCTCTGCCCCAGTCGCGGCTCGGGAGCCGGAAGCCAATGCCCTGGCCGAGGGGGCCGCGATGATTACCACCAACAGCCCTGCTCGCTATTTGACTGCCTTGGGGAGGTGGAAGGAGTTGTTTCCCGATCGCGATCTTCATCGCGACCCATTTGCATTCGCGAGTGCTCACGAGACCTCCACCGCCGAGGTGGCTGAGCCCGGGGCTTCCTCCCTCCTTCGCATGGAACTTCAGGCGATCAGCGTTCAGGGGGATCGCTCGTTTGCCGTGATCAATCGACAGATCGTCAGCCCCGGGGAACGGATCAGCGGCTACACCGTCGAGCGGATCAGCTCCCGTCAGGTCGTTCTCAATGCCGCGTCAGGACGAAGAATTTTAGAAATCAATTTCGGTGATGGCCCTCCCTCCGACGTCCTTCAGGATGGCAGCAATGAAGCGATAGATACTTCCACGCCTCTTCCGCCGGTCAAGAGCCCGGTTCAGATCACTCCGCAGCCTCCTCAATCGCCATGATTTTTCAGCTTTTAAACCGACTCATGAACATCTCTTCCAATCCTAAGGCACGCTTGCGGAGTGGCACTCAACTCGCGGTTTCTCTGCTCACGCTGTCTCTTCTTCTGATCTCGTCTACCGGTTGCCAGAGCTCAAAAGCAAAATCCAAGGAGAAGGAGAAACTGGCCCTGCCGCGATCGATCCCCCCGGCAAGGATGGAGAGCGAATTCGCCCCGGCTCCGATTCCCCGATCCACCCCTCCCCCAGCTCCAATTCCTCCCCCGCCTCGGACTGGATTGATTCCACGCGACGCCCAAGCCGCAGCCGGCGGGCTTCCTGGCGGCGATGGCAAGACCTACAGCTTTAGCGCGAAGGGACTGGATCTCAAAGATGCGCTGGCACTGTTCGCCCGCAATTTCGAGTTAAACATCGTGCCTGACGGCGAAATCGCCGGATCGATCACCGTCGACTTCAAGAACCTCACCCTCGATAAAGCGATGGACGCGTTGCTGGACACGTTCGGCTATTACGCGGAGTACGATCACGGACTGATTCGCGTGAAAGGCATCACGAATGAAATTTTCACCATCGATTACCTCCGTCTCGTGCGCGGCGGCACCGGGAGCAGTTCGGCCAATATCTCTTCGGGTGCCTCCTCCAAGGGTGGCAGCTCCTCCGGCGGGGGAAGCAGCGGCGGTTCCTCTGGCGGGTCCAGTAGTGGTGGCGGGAGCGGTGGAGATGGGGTGGGGGTTTCGATTAACCAGAGCGATACGGTGAAGTTTTGGGATGAGCTCGACGAGCAGCTGAAGGCCCTAGTTTCGGAGAAGGGAAAATATGTTATCAACCGCACCGCCGGCGAAGTCTTCGTCAACGATTCGAAAGCCAATGTCGATCAGATCCGAGTTTTCCTGAGTCATGTTCGTCAGACCTTGCACCGACAAGTGGACATCGAGGCGCGAATCTATGAAGTGCTCTTGAACGACGAGTATCACCTCGGCGTGGACTGGCAGAACATTATGGGAAGAGTCGCCGATTATTACATCTCCTCCGGAGGGGGCACTACTCTCGTTCCCACGTCCCGACTGATTGTGGACAATCCAATCGGAGGCGCCTCTCCTGGCGCACCGGCGCTATCACTGGCGATGGGACGCAAGGAAGCAAAGATGGTGGTGGATGCTTTGAAGGAGATGGGGACGCTGCGAGTGGTCTCCCAGCCGCGCATCCGCACGCTGAATAACCAGTCCGCGATGATCAAGGTGGGACTGGATAAGCCCTTCTTCCGGCAGACCACGCAAGTGACGACCAGCTCGGGTGCGGTTAGCACACAGAGCAGTGTCGATGTTCAAATCGTGACCATCGGCACCATTCTGTCGATCACCCCGCAGATCTCCGAGGACGGGTTCATCAACATGGACATCTCGCCGATCATCACTCGGCTGGTGAACACCGCAACCTCCAAGGACGGCCTAACCACCGCTCCCGAAATTGACATCAAGCAAACCTCCTCGTTGGTGCGGATGAAGGATAAGAACACCGTCGTCATCGGCGGGCTGATCCAGGACGAGAGCTATAAGACAGTGCGGAAAGTGCCTTTGCTCGGAGATCTTCCAATTCTGGGACGCCTGCTCACCGGAACCTACGATGACAAGCGGAAGTCTGAGCTAGTCATCTTTATCACGCCTACGATCGTAGACTAAGCAAGCAGGGCGACAGCACCGGAGAGGGGATTTTTATCCACAGAGGTCGCAGATGTTCACAGATAGGGCGGAGTAAGATGAATCACTCCTGTGTGGGGCCAGGAGGAGACGGGGATTTACGACAGAAATATGGACTCGGACCTGCGCGGTCGGCCGGATATTTTTGTCCTCGATATTTTTGTCAAAACTTCGGGCCCTCTTCGTTGCGTGGGTTGTCTTCTGTAGTGTGGGCCGTATCGGCCCATCCCCGCCCCGATCGTCCGATACGGACGACACTACAGAAGATGGAAACCGTGCGAGGGCACGCCAGCTGTAGTTCTGTAGT